>NZ_JBEXYL010000159.1:0-12748 GCF_040630895.1 Streptomyces sp. NPDC005728 | reverse complement strand
CGCTGGTGCTGGATCTGCTGCGGGCGGCCGGGGCGGAGGGCATCAGCCGGCTCGAACTGGCCGAGCGGACCGGGCTGACCCCGCAGGCCGTCAGCAAGATCACCGCACGCCTGCGGGAGGAGGGCCTCGCGGCGGAGGCCGGGCGGCGGGCGTCCACCGGCGGCAAGCCGCGCACCGTGCTGCGGCTGGTGCCGGAGGCCGGGCACGCGGTGGGGGTGCATCTGGACCGGGACGAGCTGTGGGCCGTGCTGGTGGATCTCGACGGGGCCGTGGTCGGGGAGCGGCGCGGGCCGGTGGACCTGGGGGCCGGGGCGGAGGCGGTGCTGGGGGACGTGGCCGGGGTGGTCGAGGGGCTGGTCGGAGACGCGCTGGGAGGCGGGGGGCTCTCCGGTGCCGGTTCGCTGCTCGGTGTGGGAGTCGCCCTGCCTGGGCCTCTCGACCACGCGCGCGGCGTGCTGCACCGGGTCACCGGGTTTCCCGAGTGGGAGGGGTTCGCGCTGCGGGACGCGCTGGCCGAGCGGCTGGGGGTGCCGGTCGTGGTGGACAAGGACACGAACGCGGCGGCGCTCGGGCTGTCGGTGGCGGGCGAGGGCGGGTCCTTCGCCTATCTGCACCTGGGTACGGGCCTGGGGGCCGGGTTGGTGATCGGCGGAAGTGTGCATCGGGGGGCGCGGACCGGGGCCGGGGAGTTCGGGCATCAGGTCGTGCAGCTGGACGGGCCGGTGTGCGAGTGCGGGGACCGGGGGTGCGTGGAGGCGTTGTGCCTCGGGGCTGTGGGGCGGGGCGACGTGGCGGAGGCGGCGCGGGTGCTGGGGGTGGGGGCCGGGAATCTGGTGGGGCTGCTGGACATCGATCTGGTCCTGCTCGGCGGGCGGACCGTCGCCGGGGCTCCGGAGGCGTTCGTCCGGGGGGTTGCGGAGGTGCTTGACGCCCGGGTGCGTCGGGAGGGGGGCCTTGGGGCGTCGGTTCCGGTTCGGGTCGCGCCGGGGGGAGAGCGGGTGGTGGCGGAGGGGGCGGCACAGCTGCTGCTGGCTCCGCTGTTCGGCCGGGCGGAGGGTTGAGAGGTCCTGTTGACGGGCGCCGGATCGGCATGGGAGCCGGGGTGGGCCGGAGGCGGTCTCACCCTGGAGGGCACCGGTCCGGACCGGCTGCTGTTCGGCCGGGCGGAGGGTTGAGAGGTCCTGTTGACGGGCGCCGGATCGGCGTGCGGAGCCGGGGTGGGCCGTGACCGCCGAGGACACCTGGCCGGACCAGCTGGACGGCCTCCCGGTCGCCCGTCGACGGTCCGCTGATCGAGCGGACTTGCCCCCGCCCCCGGAGTGGCACTCCGGGCCCCCCGCCCTCACCCGGCATGGTCATGTGTTCATGCGACTGTGCGCGTCCCTGTCCCCCCTGTGCCTCGCCGCGGCTGCCGTTCTCGGTCCCCTGTCGGCCGGTGCGGCCCACGCGGACGAGGCTTCCTGCGCGGCGTCCGGCGAGCGTGACTTCCCGCTGACCACCCGGATCCACGGCGGTCCCGGCTCGTACGAGGCGGGCGGCGGCTACGGCACCTGGTACATCGACCTCACCAACACCACCCGCCGGACCTGTGGCCGCATCCACCCGGTCGTCGTCCTCGTCGACGACAAGCGCGCCCTGAAGCCGTCCCAGCCCAAGCTGGACTTCTACGACGGCTCCCGCGCCCGGCCCGTCACCTTCGCGAGCACCGACGAGCAGGAGCTGGTCGGCGTGCTGGACGCGGAGGGGTTCGACGGGTTCACCGTGGCGCCCGGGAAGACCGTGACGGTCAAGGTCAGGCTCTCGCTCACCTCCGACGCCGCAGCCGACCAGGTCACCGCCAACGCGGCCGTCGTGCAGCGCCGGGGCGAGGACGGCGACTGGGTCGGGGAGTCCAACGACTACCGCTTCGGGATCGGGGAGGACGCGGAAGGCGGGGGCGGCGAGGAGGGAGTGGGGGAAGTGGGCGAAGTGGGGGATCCCGAGGCCACGGAGGCGAGTCCGTCCGGTACCCCGCAGGCCGGCCCGAGCAGTGCCGACCCGGACGGCGACAGCTCTCTCGCCTTCGCCGAGGAGGCCGAGGAGGCGGGTGAGCGGGCCCGGGAGCTCGCCCGTACCGGCCTCGGACTCGCGCACGGGCTGCTCGCGGCCGCCACCGCGCTCGTCACCGTCGGTGCAGGAGCGTTCCTGCTGACCCGTGGGCGCCGCTGACCCGCCGGCGCCGCCTAGTGCGTGGGCCGTCGTACGGCAAGGCGCCCCCCGTCTGCGACGATCACTGCGTGGACTACCCGAACGACCAGGCACCCGGCGCCCCCGTCCGCTCCGGCATTCCCGAGCACGGACGCATCCCCAAGTACTACGCGGTCAAGGCGCGCATCGCCGAACTGCTCGACGAGTTGGGAGAGGACAGCCTCATCCCCACCGAGCGCGATCTCGCCGAGCGGTACGACGTCGCCCGCGAGACCGTGCGGCAGGCCGTACGGGAGCTGGTGCTGGAGGGACGGCTCAGGCGCCGGGGCCGGGGGACCGTCGTCGCCGGGCCCAAGCTGGCCCAGCCGCTGTCCCTCGCGAGCTACACGGAAGGCGTGCGGCGGCAGGGCCGCCGGCCCGGCCGTACGCTCGTCGGTCTCGACCGCTTCCCCTGCCCGGACGCTCTCGCCGCCGAGATCGGCCTCACCCGCGGCGAACCGGTCTGGCACCTGGAGCGTGTGCTGCTCGCCGACGACGAGCGGGTCGGTCTGGAGAGCACATACGTCGCCGTCTCCCGTGTCCCGCACCTCGACACCGGCTTCGAGCCCGACTCGTCCTTCTACGTCTACCTCCAGGAGCAGGGCATGGCCTTCGGTGACGCCGACGAGCGCATCGAGACCGTGCTCGCCACCCCGCGTGAGGCCCTCCTCGTCGGCACCCCGCCCGCGCTGCCGATGCTGCTGATCCACAGGATCTCCAGGGACACCGACGGGCGGCCGCTGGAGCGGGTGCGGGGCCTGTATCGAGGGGACCGGTTCTCCTTCACGACACACCTCACGGGCTGAGAACGACAGGAACGGCAACCTCTCTGGATATCACGAAAAGATAACGGGTCTAGCCCAAACGTGATGGGTCGTTCACGCTCTCGTTGTCAGCCGGACCCTTCCGGTTACCCGATCCCGAGGAGCGTTGCCGCCGTGAGAGTGACAGTCGTCGGAGCAGGCGTGGTGGGCACCATGCACGCCTGGCAAGCAGTGGAACGCGGCCACCAGGTCGTCC
Source organism: Streptomyces sp. NPDC005728 (assembly GCF_040630895.1). Taxonomy (NCBI): domain Bacteria; kingdom Bacillati; phylum Actinomycetota; class Actinomycetes; order Kitasatosporales; family Streptomycetaceae; genus Streptomyces; species Streptomyces sp. NPDC005728. Next base: position 9,502 of record NZ_JBEXYL010000159.1, on the reverse strand, counting down.
AGATCGAGCGTGAGGCAGAGGCGCGCGGCGCCTCGCTGCGCAACTTCGGACAGATCTGGGTGAGCGGGCGCGCCGGTGGAGAAGAGCTGGAGACCGCGCTGCGGGCGCGGGAGCTGTGGGAGGGGATCGGCGGGCGCGTGCCCGGGCTCGGCTTCCGCGCCAACGGGTCACTGACCCCGGTGCGCGGGCCTCTCGAACTCGCCGTCGCCGAGGCCGCCGTGGCCCGTCCGGACGCCGCCGCCCGCGGCTACAAGCTGCTGACCCCCGGCGAGGCACGGGCCCTCAACCCCGCCCTGCGCGGCGAGTTCACCGCGGCCCTCTTCTGCGAGCGCGACGCCGCCGTCGAGCCACGCACCGCCCAGCTCGCCCTGCGCGAAGAGCTGCTGAAGTCCCCGAACTACACCTTCCTGCCGGGGCGCGAGGTGCGCGAGGTGGTCGGTGCCGGAGCCGTCCGTGACGACCACGGCGACGTGCACCACGCGGACGCCGTCGTGCTGTGCACCGGCGCCTGGCTCGGCGGACTCGTCCGCGAGCTGGCCGGGCCCGACCTGCCCGTGCGCCGCGTCCGCCTGCAGATGATGCAGACCGCCCCGCTGGGCGAGAAGCTCACCACCTCGGTCGCCGACGCCGACAGCTTCCGCTACTACCCGGCCTACGCCTCCCCGGCACTGGACGCGCTGAATGCCGGCCAGCCGCAGCCGGCGACAGCCGCCGAGCACAGGATGCAGCTGCTCATGGTGCAGCGCGCCGACGGCGGCCTGACCATCGGCGACACCCACGAGTACGAGCACCCCTTCGCCTTCGACACCCTCGAGGACCCCTACGACCACCTCACCGAGGTCGTCGTGTCCCTCCTCGGCCGGCCGCTGCCGAAGATCCGGCGCCGCTGGGCCGGCGTGTACGCGCAGTGCACCGACACCAGCCGGGTCGTGCACCGGCAGCAGGTGAGTGACGGGGTGTGGCTGGTCACCGGGCCCGGCGGGCGCGGCATGACCTGCTCGCCCGCGATAGCCGAAACCACCGCGAACGAACTGGGCTGGTGAGGAAGTTGACCACAGACACCCGCGACATCCGTCTCGTCGTCCTCGACATGGCCGGCACCACCGTCGCCGACGGCGGCCTCGTCGAGCGCGCCTTCGAGGCGGCCGCCGCCGAACTGGGCGTCGAGCCCGGCTCGGCCGACCACGCCGAAAAGCTGGACTACGTCCGCGCCACCATGGGCGAGTCCAAGATCTCCGTCTTCCGGCACCTCTTCGGCGCCGAAGGCCTCGCCCGGCGCGCCAACACCGCCTTCGAGAAGGTGTACGGCGACCTCGTCGACGCGGGCCTCATCGCCCCGGTCCCCGGCGCCCGCGAGGCGGTCGAGGAACTCGCCGGCAGCGGCCGCAGCGTCGTCCTGACCACCGGCTTCGCCCGCGTCACCCAGGACGCCATCCTGGACGCGCTCGGCTGGCAGGACCTCGTACCGCTCACCCTCTGCCCGGCCGACGCCGGCGGGCGCGGGCGGCCCTTCCCGGACATGGTCCTGGAGGCCTTCGTCCGTACGAAGGCCGCCGAGGACGTCCGGCAGGTCGCCGTCGTCGGCGACACGTCCTACGACGTGCTCAGCGGCGTACGCGCCGGAGCGGGCGTCGTCGCAGGCGTCCGCACCGGCGCCCACGGCGACGACGCGTTCCGCGCAGCCGGCGCCACCCACGTCCTCGACTCCGTCGCCGGCCTGCCCGCGCTGCTCACGGGAGCCCGGTGAGATGGGTATCCGCTTCGACTCCGTCACGGTCGCCTACGACGGCAACGTCGTCCTCGACTCACTCGACCTGACCGTCGAACCCGGTGAGGTGATGGCGCTCCTCGGGCCGTCCGGCTCCGGCAAGACCACCGCGCTGCGGGCGGTCGCCGGGTTCGTACGGCCCGCCTTGGGGCGCGTGTTCCTCGGCGACCGGGACGTGACGGACCTGCCGCCCCACCGGCGGGGCATCGGCATGGTCGTCCAGCAGTACGCCCTCTTCCCGCACATGCGGGTGGACGACAACGTGGCCTTCGGCCTGAAGGCCCGCAAGGCCCCCAGGGGCGAGATACGAGGGCGGGTCGCCGAGGCGCTGGAGATGACCGGCATCGCCGCCTACGCCCGCCGCTTCCCGCGGGAGCTGTCCGGCGGGCAGCAGCAGCGCGTCGCCATCGCCCGCGCGCTGGCCATCCGGCCGGGCGTGCTGCTCCTGGACGAGCCGCTGTCCGCGCTGGACGCCCGGCTGCGGTCCGGAATGCTGGCCGAACTCGCACGACTGCACCGGGAGTTGCCGGACGTGTCGATGCTGTACGTCACGCACGACCAGGTCGAGGCGCTGACCCTGGCGGACCGGATCGCGGTGATGGACAAGGCGAGGCTGCAGGCGTGTGGGACGCCGAAAGAGCTGTACCGGGCGCCGGCCGACGAGTTCACGGCGTCCTTCGTGGGCGGCGCGAACCTGGTGCCGGTGACCGTGGGGGCCGGGGGCGTCTCCTTCGCGGGGACCGAACTGAAGGTGGACACCGACGGGGTGCTCGCCGGGGCGCGGGCCACCTTGTGCGTGCGGCCGCATCTGGTCGGGCTCGGCGAAGGTCCCAACCGGATCGTCGGCACCGTCACCGAGATCCAGTGGCGGGGCGCCACACACCGGCTGTACGTCGAGGTCGACGGGCACACGGTCATGGCGGACCTTCGTGAGCTGAAGAACCCGCCGGCCCATGGGGACGCCGTGAGTCTGCACTTCGCTCCGGAGGACGCGGTGTTGCTGCCCGCCGGAGTCACTCATGAATAGGCGTCAGTTGTGGGCCCTGCCCCCGGTCGCGCTCCTCGCCCTCTTCTTCCTCTACCCCCTCGCCCTCGTCGTCCGGCAGTCCTTCCAGCCCGACTCCGGTGGCACCTCTCTCCGGCCCTACGCCGACGTCTTCGCCTCCGAAGCCTTCCGGCACGCGCTGTGGACCACGGTCTGGCTGGCGCTGGCCTCCACCGCCGGCTGCCTGATCCTCGGCTTCCTGCTGGCGCTGGTCATCGCGTTCGTACCGTTCCCCGGGGCGAAGGCGGTGGCGCGGTTCATCGATGTGTACCTGTCCTTCCCGTCCTTCCTCATCACGCTGGCGCTGCTGTTCATCTACGGCACCACAGGCATCGTCGGTTCCTTCCAGTTCCTGAACACGCCCTGGGGCGTGCTGCTGGCGGAGGTCACCTACTTCACGCCGTTCGTGATGCGGCCGCTGCTCGCCGCCTTCTCCCAGCTCGACACCGCTCAGCTGGAGGCAGCCAGTTCGCTCGGCGCCCGCGCGCCCCGCATCGTGCGGCAGGTGGTCCTGCCGGAGGCGCTGCCCGCGCTCGCGGCCGGCGGGAGCCTGGTCCTGGTGCTGTGCCTCAACGAGTTCGGGATCGTGCTGTTCACCGGCGCGAAAGGGGTCACGACCCTCCCGATGCTCGTCTACAGCAAGGCGATCCTGGAGTCCGACTATCCGGGCGCGTGCGTGGTCGCCGTCGTCAACGTCCTGATCTCCGTGGGGCTGTACGGCCTCTACCGGGTGGTGAGCCGTCGTGCTGGTGCATAGCTGCAAGGGGAAGTGGGCCGTGTGGGCGGTGTTCCTCGTCCTCTTCCTGCCCCTGTTCGCCCTCCCGCTCCTCGTCGTCCTCGGTGCCTCCTTCGCCACCCACTGGTCCGGCGTCCTGCCCTCGGGCCTGACCACCGCCCACTACCGCACCGCCACCCGCGGCGAGGCCCTGCAGGCCCTGACCACCAGCCTGGTCACGGCCGCCACCGCGAGCCTGCTGGCGCTGGCCGTCGGCACCTGGGCCGCGCTGGCGGGGGAGGCCCTGAAGAAGCGCCACCGCCGCATCCTCGACGCACTGTTCGTGCTGCCCCTCGCCGTGCCGTCGGTGGTGGTCGGGCTGTCGGTCCTGGTGGCCTTCTCCAAGCCGCCGATGCTGCTCAACGGCACCCGGTGGATCGTGATCGTCGCCCACACCGTGCTGGTGACCGCCTTCGCCCACCAGTCCGTGTCGGCGGCGATCACCCGCCTCGACCCGGCCTACGAGCAGGCCGCCGCCTCCCTCGGCGCCCGGCCCGCATACGTCCTGTGGCGGGTGCGGCTGCCGCTCCTGCTGCCCTCGCTCACCGCCGCCGCCGGCCTCTGCTTCGCCCTGTCCATGGGCGAGCTGAGCGCCACGATGATGCTCTACCCGCCCGACTGGACCCCGCTTCCCGTCCTGATCTACGCGGCCACCGACCGGGGCGCCCTGTTCGCGGGCTCCGCCGTCGCGGTGGTTCTCATGGCCGCCACCCTCCTCGTCCTGTTCGCCGTCTCCCGGGTCCGCACCCGGGCGTCGTACCGCTGAGCGACCACCCGCCCAACCCGCCCTCATCTGCAAGGAGTTCGCCTCGCCATGCCCAGAAACAGCGTCACGCTCGCCATAGCCCTCACCCTCCTCGCCACCCCGCTGCTGTCCGCCTGCGGCGGCTCCTCCGCCGCCTCCGACGAGAAGGTCGTCACCGTCTACAGCGCCGACGGCCTCAAGGGCGAGAACGGCGACGGCTGGTACGACAAGGTCTTCGCCGACTTCCAGAAGCAGACCGGCATCAAGGTCAAGTACGTCGAGGGCGGCTCCGGCGAGATGGTGCAGCGCGCCGTCCGCGAGAAGAGCAACCCGCAGGCCGACGTGCTGGTCACCCTCCCGCCGTTCATCCAGCAGGCCGACAGCAAGGGCCTGCTGGAGAAGTACGAGCCCAAGGACTCCGTGCAGGTCAGCGGCGCCGACAAGGCCGTCGACGGCACCTGGACCTCCGTCGTCAACAACTACTTCGGCTTCGTCTACAACAAGAAGGAGCTGAAGCAGACGCCGAAGACCTGGGACGAACTGCTCGACGCCCGGTACAAGAACAAGCTCCAGTACTCCACCCCCGGCGTCGCCGGTGACGGCACCGCCGTCCTGATCAAGGCGATGCACGACTTCGGCGGCAAGGACGCGGCCCTCACCTACCTGAAGAAGCTCCAGGCCAACAACGTCGGCCCGTCCGCCTCCACCGGCAAGCTCGCCCCCAAGGTCGACAAGGGCGAACTGCTCGTCGCCAACGGCGACGTGCAGATGAACTACGCCCAGTCCAAGACCATGCCGAACCTCGGCATCTGGTTCCCGGCGAAGCAGGGCGGCAAGCCCACCACGTTCGCGCTCCCCTACGCGGCCGGCCTGGTCACCAAGGCCCCGCACAGCGAGAACGGCAGGAAGCTGCTCGACTTCATGCTCAGCGAGCAGGCCCAGAAGGAAGTCAGTGAGATCGGCGGCGGCTTCAGCGCCCGCGGGGACATCAAGGCTGTCGACGCCAACGCCATCGCGCTCACCAAGCTGATGGACGGCGTGGACATCTTCACGCCCGACTGGAACGACATCGACAAGAACCTCACCACCTACGTCGAGGACTGGAAGTCCGCCACCGGCAGCTGACCCACGCCCGGGAAGCGCTGACCCACGCCCGGGAAGCGCTGACCCACACCCCGGAACCGCTGACCCACACCCCGAACCCCCATACCCGCAACGCCCCTGGCACCACCGGGGGCGTTGCCATGCCCGCAACACGTGCTCACCCGTCTTCTACGGAGGTCTCCGTGTCGTCCCGCATGTCCCGTCGCACGTTCCTCGTCTCCGCCGCCGCTGTCGCCGTGTCCGCCGGCCCGCTCACCGCCGTCGCCCGCGCCGCCGCCAGAGCCCCCAAGGTCCTGGTCATCGGCCTGGACGGCGCCCTGCTGACCCGCATCAAGGACGCCGACGCCCCGAACCTCGACGCCCTGACGGCCGCCGGGCTCACCGCGCCCAGCAGCATCTACGCCAACCCGCTCGCGCCCACCCTGTCCGGCCCCGGCTGGTCGACGCTCATCACCGGCGTCTGGCCGGACAAGCACAACGTCAAGGACAACACCTTCACCGGTGCCCGGTTCGCGCAGTACCCGGACTTCCTCACCCGCGTCGAGACGGCGAAGCCGTCCCTGAACACCTATGCCGTCGCCTCCTGGGCGCCGATCACCGACACGGTCTTCTCCTCGAAGGTCGACACCCGCGTCTCCACCCCGAGCGCCGAGTACGACACGGGCACGACCTCGCGCGCGGTGGCCCGGCTGCGGGACGGCAACCCGGACGCGATGTTCGTACACCTCGACAACATCGACCACGCGGGACACAGCCACGGCGCCGCCTCCCAGCAGTACCTGGACGCCATCCGCACCGCCGACGCCCAGGTCGGCCAGATCGTCACCGCCGTCAGGTCCCGGGCGACCTACGCCGACGAGGACTGGCTGATCATGGTCACTGCCGACCACGGCCACACCGACGCCGGCGGCCACGGCGGCTCCACCCTCCAGGAGCGCCAGACCTTCCTCATCGCCACCGGTCCCACCCTGGCGGCCGGTTCGGTCCGGTACGACGTGAAGATGCCGGACGTCGCCGTCTCCGCGCTCGCCCACCTCGGCATCGCGATCGACCCCGCCTGGGACCTGGACGGCCGCCCCCTCCAGCAGCCCGTCCCCGACGACTTCGACACCCTGCGCGGCCAGTTGCAGGCCCGCGTCGACGAGACCGGCATCCCGGCGGGCCTCCTCGGCTTCACCCACACCCCGCCCGCCGGCTGGTCGGTCGACAACTCCGCGATGGGCACCGGCGGAGTCACCGAGTGGCGCGGCTGGTCCTTCACCACCGACGAGTTCTGGACCCGGGCCCAGCGCGACCAGAGCCGCGAGTCCAACATCCGCGCCCGGAACGTCTTCGCGGTCGCCGACGGCGACGAGTGGAACGACAAGGCCCTCACCGGCACCTTCGACTCCACCCTCGTCAGCCCCGCCCACCCGGTCACCGGCGGCCGCACCGCCACCCTCAGCTACACCACCTACTACCGGCAGGAGTCCCCGCAGAAGGGCGAGGTCCTCGTCTCCTACGACGGCGCCGCACCCGTCTCCGTCCGCACCTACACCGCAGACGTCCCCTCCCGCACCGAGACCGTCACGCTCCAGGTCCCGTCCGGGGCCACCTCGGTCCGCGTCCGCTTCCGTTACACCGGCGGGAACAACTGGTACTGGGTGATCGACGGAGTACGGATCACTCAGTCCTGACCAGGGTCAGGATCCGGCCGTCCTGATTAGGCTGGGGGGCGTCGGTACGCCGTGGTTCCGGCGCCCCCGCTTCTTGACCGTACGCACGCAGGAGACGCACGCACATGGCAGACCGCAAGCCCATCGAGTCATGGCTCACCGACATGGACGGCGTCCTGATCCACGAGGGGGTTCCGATCCCCGGCGCCGAGGCCTTCCTGAAGAAGCTCCGCGACTCCGGGCGGCCCTTCCTGGTGCTCACCAACAACTCCATCTACACCGCCCGTGACCTGCACGCCCGGCTGCGGCGGATGGGCCTGGACGTGCCGGTGGAGAACATCTGGACCTCCGCCCTGGCCACCGCCCAGTTCCTGGACGACCAGCGGCCCGGCGGCAGCGCCTACGTCATCGGCGAGGCGGGCCTGACCACCGCACTGCACGACGTCGGCTACATCCTCACCGACCACGAACCCGACTTCGTGATCCTCGGCGAGACCCGCACCTACTCCTTCGAGGCCCTGACCAAGGCCGTACGCCTGATCAACGGCGGCGCCCGGTTCATCGCCACCAACCCCGACAACGTCGGCCCCTCCATCGAGGGCGACCTGCCCGCGACCGGCTCGGTCGCCGCCCTGATCACCGCCGCGACCGGAAAGCAGCCGTACTTCGTCGGCAAACCCAACCCGCTGATGATGCGGGCCGGACTCAACGCGATCGGCGCCCACTCCGAGAACTCCGCGATGATCGGCGACCGCATGGACACCGACGTTCTCGCGGGCCTGGAGGCCGGGATGCGCACCTTCCTGGTACTGACCGGCGTCACCCAGCCCGCGGACGTCGACCGCCACCCCTTCCGCCCCTCCCAGGTCGTCGACTCCATCGCGGACCTCGTCGACCTCGTCTGAGCCGACCTCCGCCGAGCAGGGACGTCCAAACCCTGCCCGTACCCCGTCCCACCCGTTCGGAGCAATCGCGCGCCTCCCGAGGATGCGGAGGCGCGCCGTACGGGGGAGCCTCCCATTATCTGGAGGTTTCACGATGGGCTCACTACGCCTCACTCTCTGTGCGGGACTCCTGGCCGTCGCCGCTCTCACCCCGGCGGCGCACGCGGCCGACGACGGCCAGGGAGTCGCCGTGTCACCGGCCTCCCCGGTCCCCGGCGGCGATGTGTCGCTGCGGGTGCGCGGCTGCACCGGAGCGCAGGGCACCGCCACCTCGTCCGCTTTCGTCTCCGACGCGCGGCTGACCGGCAGCCAGGGCACGCTGACCGGCGAGACCCGCATCCGCTCCGCGCTCGAACCGGGCTCCTACACCGTGCGGGTCAGCTGCTCCGACTCCGTGATGACCGGCGCGATCACCGTCGTGGAGAAGTCCTCCCGTCCCGCCTCGCAGCCGTACGGCACGTCCGCCTCGCCCGTCGCCCCGGTCCACGCGGGCGGCGGCGGCACCGCGCACTTCGCCACGGTGGCCACCAACGGGTCCGGCCCCGACACCGCCCAGGCGGTCACCGGCCTGGCCCTCGCCGGGGCCGCCGCGGCCGCCGTCGGGCTGCTCAGGGCCCGCCGGAGTCGCGGCACGGACTGAGGCGCGCCGCGGCCATGTCCGACGTCCACGGGCGCAGCTCCGGCACCGGGCGCCTGGTCACCGTCCTGGCCTGGGCCCTTCTGCTGATCGGACTGTGGCTGTGGGGCCGGGGCGTCACCGGCGTACCGGAGAACCCGGCCAGGCCCGGCACGGGCGACGTGGCCGGGCTCGGCACCGCGACGGTCCCGCTGCCGCCCGCGGCCGAGCCGCTCGGCGCCGCACCCCCGCAGCGCATCGACATCCCCGAACTGGGCGTGCAGGCCCCCGTGATGGCCCGCGGCCTGGACAGCCGGGGCGCCGTCGACCCGCCGCCGTTCAACCGGCCCGACGTGGTCGGCTGGTACGGCTACGGGACCGCGCCCGGCGCGGCCGGAGCCGCGCTGATGGTGGGTCACGTCGACACCGAGAGCCGGCCCGCCGTCTTCTACAAGCTCAGCACGCTCAAGCCCGGCGAGACGGTCCGGGTGGTCCGCGCCGACGGCAGGGTCGCCCACTTCACCATCGACGACATCCGCGTCCTTGCCCGCGACGACTTCGACGCACAGCAGGCCTACGGCCCCCGCGAGCCGGGCCGCGCCGAACTCCGCCTGATCACCTGCGGCGGCTCCTTCGACCGGGCGAGCCGCAGCTACACGGCCAACGTGGTGGTCTCCGCCTACCTCACCGGCACCGGCCCGTGACCGTACGCGCCACCCCGTGACCGCCCGCGCGACCTCGTGACCGACACGGCCGGTATGCCACGATTGGTGCTCGGAACAATGCGCCCAGGGGGGAATCGCATGTACGAGACCAGGGGGGCCCGGACCTCGGCACGGGCACGGGCGTC
>NZ_JBEXYL010000158.1:0-13065 GCF_040630895.1 Streptomyces sp. NPDC005728 | reverse complement strand
GGACGTTCAGGTAGATGGCGTCGGCGCCGGTGCGCGGCTTCCACAGTCCGTCCCAGGTGACGTCGGAACGGTTCGAGTCGCGCCACTCCAGGTCGAGTTCGCCCTCGCGGGTCTGGGCACCGGCTGCCACGGCAGCTCGCATGCGCTCGACCACGGCATCCGGCGCGGGATAGACCCCGCCCAGGGCCTTGCTCTCCTCGCCGAGCCCCTCCAGGAAGCTCCCACTGGTCACCGCGGCCCCGACCGACGCCTTCGCCGCGGTGATCTGTTCCGGGCGCAGCACCGCGATGCGCCGGGCGAGGGTGTCGACAAAGCCATCGAGTTCCTCGGCCGGGAGGGCGCGGTTGATCCAGCCGTACCGCTCGGCCGTCTCGGCGTCGAAGAGGTTTCCGCCGAGGATCACCTCCAGAGCCCGGGCGCGGCCCACCAACGGGGGCAGCAACTGGGTGCCGCCACCGCCGGGAATGATGCCCATCCGGGTCTCGGGCTGGGCGAACCAGGTCCGCCCCCGGGCGGCGAAGCGCATGTCGAGTGCCATCGCCAGCTCGTTGCCACCGCCCCGAAGACGCCCGGCGAGCTTGGCGATCGTCACCTGCGGTAGCGCGCGCAGGCGCAGCATCAGCTTCTGCATGGGGTTGATCAGAGACTCGTCGCCGCCGGTCATGGCGTCCGGGTTGGCCAGCTCCGCGAAGGTCTCCGGCCTGAGCATGAAGCCCAGGTCGACGTGGGCGACGAAGAAGTCCGGGTCGGCGCTCTGCAGCACGATCACGCGCACCCGATCGTCCTCGCGGACGGCTCCGACGAAGTCGTGCAGTTCGTTGATGAGCGTCGTGTCGAGCATGTTGACCGGCGGGTTGTCCAACGTCACATGAGCCACGCCCGCGTCGATCGCCACCCGCAGTCGCGTGTAACCGTCGTACGGCATCTCGTCCTTCTCTCGATGGAATCTCTGGCCACAGGCCCGTACATCGGTCACGCTAAAAGCTGACGTTGACGTCAGAGGCAAGGGGAATGTGATGCGCATCGGGGAACTCGCCGCCAAAACAGGTGTGAGCGTGCGAGCGCTGCGTTACTACGAGGAACAGCACCTGCTCGCCTCCGAACGCAGCCTCAGCGGGCAGCGGCACTACGCGGACAGCGCGGTCGACCGCGTCCTGCTGATCCAGCAGTTGTACGCGGCAGGACTGCCGAGCAGGTCGATCGTGGAACTGTTGCCGTGCGTCGTCACCGGCGAGGTGACGCCGGAACTGCTCGAACGGCTGTCGGTGGAGCGGGACCGTATCGACACCCGGATCGGCACTCTGGTGGACACCCGGGACAGGCTGGACACCCTCATCACCGCGGCCACCACCACCTTTCGGACGGGTCGCGCCTGTCCCTGACGTGTGCGCGGGCACGGGGTCGCGAAAGGACGCCCTGCGGGGCCGGCTCGAGGACGCCGTATTCGCTGACATCGCCCTCAGCGAACCTTCACCCGGCCGCCCTCTGGGTCGCGTCCGCCAGGAGGGTGCCGAGTTGCCGGGCGATCGAGTGGACGTGGGGTGGGTCGAGCAGTGACATGTGGTGTCCGGGCACGGTGATGACGTCGAGGTTCGAGCACACCGCGTCCCAGCCGCGGGCCGGGTCCCGCCGGTCGAACCGGTCGTCGCGCAGACCGCCTGGCGTGGGGTCGGCTGCGCTGAGGAAGGTCACCGGACCGTCGTAGGGGCGCGGTGTGTAGCGCTCCAGTGCTCGGGCGTCCAGCAGGGACGTCCGCTGATGGCGCAGAATCGCGTCGCTGACCGCGCTGTTGACCAGCCCCGCGTCCCGCATCGCGGCGACGACCAGGTGTACCTGCGCCTCGTCGTCCAGGCCCGCCAGCCGCTCGTAGGGCAGTGTGATCCTGCGTGCGTAGGTCGCCTCGAGGAACTCCACGAACGCCTGGAACCGTTTCTCGGTGAGTTCCGCCTCGGACAGTCCGGTGGGGTGAGGCAGCGGGACGATCGAGTCGATCAGTGCCAGCACCTCGACCTGCTCGTCGGCCCGTAGCAGTTGGTGCGCCGTTTCGAACGCGAGGGAGCCGCCGAACGACCAGCCCGCCAGCCGGTACGGGCCGTGCGGCTGCAGTGCGCGCAGCTCGGGCAGGTAGTGCCGAACCCGGTCCTCCACCGCGTGCACGCCTTCGATCCGGTCGAACCCGTACACCGGGAGCGCCGGATCCAGCAGCTGCGTCAGGTGCGCGTAGACGGCCGAGTCTCCGCCGCCGGGGTGGAAGAGGAAGAGCGGCGTGTGCGTGCCCTCGCCTCGTAGCACCCTTGGCCCTGGCCCGCCATGGTCGTTCCGGCGTACGCACACCGCCATCCGCTCGATGGTCGGATGCGCGAAGAGTTCGGTGACCGTCAGCTTGCGGCCACTGCGTTCGTTCAGCAGCGCGGTGACCCGCTCGGCCTGGCTCCGGTCGCCGCCGGCGTCGTAGAAGTCCTTTGTGACGTCGGCCTCCGTGCTGCCGTCCCGTCGGAGCACATCGCGCCAGACGCCGGCGACGAGCCACTCCGCCGCGTCGCGCGGCCCGATCATCGGGGTGACCGGGGCGCTGCTGTCGTGCAGGCCCAGTTCGTTGAACAGCCACCGCTCGGTCTCGACCACACTCGCACCACGCAGGAGCAGGGACAGCGGGAGCGTCAGGTCGAAGTCGTGCTGGACGGCGTGCCGGATGCGTACCGCCAGCAGCGAGTCGACGCCCAGCATCGACAGCGGTGAGGCGACGTCCAGCGTGTCGGGCGCGTCAGGCGCATGGCCCAGTACGGACGCGATCCGTGATCGCAGTTGTGAGGAGACGGCCGCCTTCGCCGCTTCGGGGGCGAGTTTCCGCAGCCGGGAGACGCCGGCCCAGTCGTCCGAGGAGTCGGCGTAGGGACGTAGCAGCGGTTCGAAGTAGGGCACCCGCATCAGCTGGGGGAACGAGGTGACCAGCGGGGCTGTGTTCAGGCGCAACGCGCCGACCTGGCCCAGGTCCTGGCCCAGTACCGTCGCCAGCACCTCCGCGCCCTCCGCCGGGTGGATCGGGTGCAGCCACGGAAGGTCCACCCCGGCCACGGCTCCGATCTCGGCCCACGCGCCCCAGGCGATCGCCGTACCGGGCAGACCCTGTGCTCGCCGCATCGCGACCAGCGCGTCGAGGTAGGCGTTGCCGGTTGCGTAGGCGGGCTGGCCGGGCATGCCGTGCAGTGCGGCGACGGAGGAGAAGCCGACCCACCAGTCGAGTTCGAGCTCGCGCGTCGCCTCGTGCAGCCGCCATGCGCCGTACGCCTTGGGGAGCCACGACCGGTGCAGGGTCTCGGGGTCGAGGCCGGCCGTGGGGTGATCGTCGAACACCGCGGCCGCGTGGATGACACCGCACACGTTCCCCGCGGCGGCCACGAGCCGTTCGGCCACGCCGGGTTCGGCGATGTCGCCCAGGATCACCTCGACTTCTGTGCCGCGAGCTCTGATCCTGTCGATCGCGTCGGCCACGGCCGGCTTGGCCGGAGACCGTCCGTTGAGAATGATCCTGCCGGCGCCCTGGCGGGCGAGCCAGTCGGCGAAGAAGGTACCGAGCCCGCCGAGGCCACCGGTGACGACGTATCCGCCGTCGCGGCGCACGATCACGGAGCCGGCGGAACCATCTGGGCCGGCTGAACCGGCCGGGGGCACTTCGGGCAGCCGGTCCAACCGGGCCGCGTACCGCACACCCGACCGCCACGCCACCTCGTCGTCGGTGCCCGCCGCCAACTCCCCCTGCAGAACGGCGACCGATGCGTCGATGGTCCCCAGCGGATCCAGATCCACGATGCCCAGGCGTAGCTCGGGACGTTCGCACGCCAGCACGCGCACGAGGCCGCGCAGGGACGCGAACGCCGGGTTACCGGGCTCGTCCGGGACGACGGCGAACGCGCCCGTGGTCACCAGCAACAGCCGCGGTGGCCGGCTCGCATCGGCCAACTCGCGGACCGCGTCGGCCACGGCGAGTACGGCCCTCTCGGCGTCGGCGAGGGCACCCTGGGGTGGCAGGACGAACAGCACGGCACCGGCGTCCGGCGTCGTGCCGTAGCCGCCCTGCCGTGCGCCGAGCGCGGTGGCGAGTGAAGTCGGCTGTTCGCTCACCACGAGGATCTGCTCCTCGGCCGTGCGTTGCGCCGGGAGCACCGGCTCGGCGGCCGTGCGCTGCGCCGCGAGCGAAGTCGGCTGCCACATGGCGTGAAGGAGCCTGCCGGTCAACGGAGCGGCGATCTCCGCATACTCGACTGTGCGTACGACCACGTCCTTGATGTCCAGGAGGACGTGGCCCTGTCCGTCGACCAGGTGCAACTCCCCCAGCCAGCAGCCGCCGTGGCTGTCGTCCCGAGCGAGCCGGGCGTGCACCCGTTCGCCGCGGGTGAGGTCGCCGTGGCGACGGACGGTGCCGTACTCGACGGGCATCCGCAGGGCCCGGGCATCCGGGTCGTGCAGCGCCGCCGCGAAGAGCTGCAGGCAGGACTCGACCAGGACGGGGTGGAGGCGTGGGCCGGCCTGCCCGGCTGCGCCCTCGGGCACGGCGAGTCCGGCGGTCGCCCGCCGCTGCCGGTCTCCGGCGTGCCTGCTGACCAGCGGATTCCGCAAGCCTGTGAACGCCTGCCCGTAACTCAGGCCGAGCAGGCGCAGCTGCCGGTGGAGCTCGGTGGTCGAGACGGGCAGGAACTCGCTCCCGTCCGTCGTCGGAGCGTACGACTCGGCGCTCTCAGGGCTCTCAGGGCTCTCAGGGCCGACGATGCTCGCTTCCGCGCTTGCGTGCAGCAGCCACGTGCCGTCCGTCGCCCTGGTGTGCACCCGGATCGTGCCGTCCGCGAGCGTCGTGGTGACGATGGTGTGCGTGTCGAGGGCGAGTGGCCGGTGCAACGTGACCGATCGCAGTGCGATGTGTTCGGCTGGGGCGCCCAATGCCGTGCTCGCCGCGGCGGCCGCCATGTCCAGGTACACCGAGCCCGGCAGGACGGGGCGGCCGTCCAGGCGGTGGTCGGCGAGCCAGGGATACGCGGCTGTGCCGAGGTCCGCCCGCCACACGTGCCTGCCGTCGTCGGGCAGTTCGGTGTGGACGCCGAGGAGCGGGTGGTCACCGGGGAGCGTCGTCACCGCCGGGGCGGAGAGCCAGTGCCGGGTGTGCCGCCAGGGGGTCGTGGGGACATCGACGACCCTGCCGTCACGTGGCGGTTCGGCCTGGGCGGCGAGTTCGATGGTGGCGAGCTGACGGTGGAAGTGACCGACCTCGTCGGGGCAGTTGCGCAGGCTCGACAGCACCAGTGCGCCGGATCGGTCGGCAAGGTTGTCGGACAGGGCGTGCCGCAGCACGGGATGCGGCGACAGCTCGACGAACGTGCGGAAGCCGTCCTCGGCGGCGGTGGCCACCGCCGCCGCGAACCGTACGGGCCTGCGCAGGTTCTGGGCCCAGTAGTCGGGGTCGAAGGCGGGCCGGCCGTCGACAACCGTGCTGTACACGGGAATCAGGGCAGGGTTCGTGGTGATTGCGGACAGGCCGTCGACCAGCGTGGGAGTGACCGTGTCGACGATGGGCGAGTGCGCGGCGACGTCGAGCTTGACCAAGTGGGCGAGCCTGCCGGCGGCCTCCGCTTCGGACACGATGCGGCGGACCGGCGCGGCGCTGCCCGCGATGACCGTCTGCCCGGGTGAGGACAGAACGGCGATGCTCACGCCGGGCTCGTTCGCCACGAGCCGGGCCGCCTCCTGGGCGTCGGCTTCCAGCAGTGCCATGGCGCCGTCGCCGGCGAGCGAGGCCAGCAGCTTCGAGCGCAGGGCGACCACCCGGGCTCCGTCGGCTTCGGTGAGCGCCCCGGCGACGACCGCCGCCGCGACCTCGCCGAAGGAGTGGCCGATGAGCGCGGCCGGGTGAACGCCGTAGTGCCGCCACAGCTCCGCCAGCGCCACCTGGAGGCCGAAGACCATCGGCTGGACGTGGTCCATCGTGGTCGCTTCGACGCCGGCAAGCAGGTCGTCCCGCAGCGAGAACCCGGCTTCGGCTCGGACGACCGGGTCCAGCCGGTCGATCGCCGCGGCGAACACCGGTTCCTCCGCGAGCAGTTGCCGGGCCATGCCCGCCCATTGCGACCCGTGCCCGGAGAACACGAACACCGGTCCCGGCACGGCGGTGGGGACAACCTCGGGTGCCGGCCTTCTGAGGCCCGCGACGAGTTCCTCCCGGGTCCTCGCCACGACCGCGGCCCTGTACCTCCCGTCGAGTCGGCGGGCCAGCGTGTAGTCGAGGTCCGCCGGCTCGACCTGGGTGTCCTCGACCCATTCGGCCAGCGCCTTCGCCTTCTCCCGCAGTCTCCCCTCGGTGGCCGCACCCAGCAGAAACCTGCGCGGGGCGTCCCGCGGTCGGCTGTCCTGCTCGATCCCCGCGCTGTTTTCCTGTTCCAGGACCACGTGGGCGTTGGTGCCGCCGAAGCCGAAGCCGGAGACGCCGGCGAGCGCCGACCGATCGGCGGTGGGCCAGGGGCGGACCGAGTCCGCGACCGACAGGCCGAGATCATCGAACGGGATGTGCGGGTGGGGAGCCGAGCCGTGGATGCTCGGCGGGATCCGTCCGTGGTGCAGCGCGAGCACCGTCTTGATGAGCCCCACGACGCCGGCGGCGGCCTCCAGGTGTCCGAGGTTGCTCTTGACGGAGCCGATCAGCAGCGGTTGTCGACGTCCGGCGCCGCCCAGCACCGTGCCGAGCGCGCGAGCCTCGATCGGGTCGCCGAGCAGGGTGCCGGTGCCGTGTGCCTCGACGTAGTCCACCGCGGACGGGTCGACGCCGGCCTGTCGGCAGGCCGTACGCAGGAGCGCCTGCTGTGCTTCACCGTTGGGCGCGGTCAACCCGTTGGAGCGGCCGTCGGAGTTGGTCGCCGTACCGCGGATGCGTGCCAGTACGCGGTCGCCCGCCGCCTGTGCGTCCGACAGTCGCTTCAGGACGACGACGCCCGCACCCTCGGCGCGTACGATCCCGTCGGCGTCGCCCGAGAACGGCTTGCAGCGGCCGTCCGCCGAGCTGACGCCCATCTCGTCGAAGCTTGCTGTCACTCCTGGTCCGAGCAGCAGGTTCGCGCCGCCCACGAGGGCGAGACCGCACTCCCCCGACTGAAGGCTCCGCACCGCCAGGTGAACCGCGACCAGCGACGACGAGCACGCCGTGTCCACGGCGAGGCTGGGGCCGCGAAGGTCGAGCACGTAGGAGAGGCGGTTCGCGGCGATGGAGAGTGCCGCACCGGTCGCCGCCCAGGGATCCGGGGCGGCGAGGTCGCCGATCGACCGCGCGCCGTACTCGGTGCCGCTGATGCCGACGAACACGCCGGTCTCGGTGCCGCTCAGCGACCGTGGTGCGATCCCGGCGTGCTCCAGCGCCTCCCAGGCGACCTCCAGCAGCATGCGCTGCTGCGGATCCATCCGGGCGGCCTCGCCCGGCGCGATGCCGAAGAACTCCGCGTCGAACCCCGTGACGTCGTCCAGGAACCCGCCCCACCGCGTCACGCGCTCGGGCACCGCGCCGTACTCGGCCCAGCGGGCGGCCGGAACCTCCGCCACCGCGTCCCGGCCCTCCGTGAGCAGGCGCCAGAACTGGTCGGGCCCGTGCACGCCCCCGGGCAGCCGGCAGCCGAGGCCGACCACGGCGATCGCGTCCTGGGACCCGTCGGAGGAGACAGGGGTCTCGGCCCGGCCGTCGGATGCGGTGAGCGCGTCGGCGAGTCGGTCGATGGTCGGATGGTCCCACAGCAGTGTCGCCGGCAGACTCCGCCCGAGCAGTTCCTCCAACTCCCCGGAAAGCTCTACGGCATCACGCGAGGTCAGTCCGTACTCCTGCAGCGGCCGGCTCGGGTCGATCTCGTGCTCGTCCAGGTAACAGGCCTCGGCGATCCGCTCGACGAGCCGGCGCCGGATGCGGTCGGCATCGGTCACGTCTGCCCCCAGTGGCGCTGCTTGGTCGCGGACCGGGCGACCTTTCCGCTCGATGTGCGCGACACCGCGCCGCTCCGGAGCAGTTTGAGGCCACGCAGCCTGACGTCGTGCGTCGCGGAGACCGCTCGCCGCACGGCCCGGGCGATCTCGGCCTCGTCCGCGTCGTCCCCGCGCCGGTACTCGGCCACCACGGCGGCGCCCTCCACGCCGGACTCGTCGTGCACGGCGAACGCGGCCACGCCGTCGCGCCGGATCGCCGGGTGGGCCTCGGACACGGTGGCCTCGATGTCCTGCGGGTAGTGGTTCCTGCCGTCGATGATGATGAGGTCCTTGATCCGGCCGGTGATGTAGAGCAGCCCGTCGTGGATCAGGCCGAGGTCGCCGGTGCGCAGCCATCGGCCGGGGGCGTCGCCGCGTCGCCCGCCGAAGGTCTCCTCGGTCCGCTCGGGCTGCTGCCAGTAGCCGGCCGCCACGTTGGGGCCGTCGACCCAGATTTCGCCGACGCCGCCCTCGGGGACAGCGACGAGTCGATCCGGGTGAACGATGTGGACGCTCTGGCTGACCGGCCGTCCGGCCGCCACGAGTGCGACCGCTCCCGGCGACTGAGGCCCGACGGGTACGCCACGGTGGTCGGCCAGCGCGGCCCGGTCGAACGCGGTCACCACGGGCCCTTCTTCACCGGTCGCCGTGACGAAGACGGTCGCCTCGGCCAGGCCGTAGGACGGGCGCAGCACGTTGGAGGCGAGACCGTACGGGCCGAACGTCCGCCGGAAGTCGGCGATGGTGGCCGCCCGCACCGGTTCGCTGCCGGTGATGAGCACGCGTACACCGGACAGGTCCAGCCCGGCACGGTCGGCGTCTGGGGTCTTGCGGCTCACGTACTCGAAGGCGAAGTCCGGAGCGGACGACATGACGTCTCTCTTCCCCGACATCGCCCGCAGCCAGCGCACCGGGCGCTTCACGAAGTCGAACGGAGTCATGAACAGCGACCGGCTCCCGGCGAACACGGGTGCGGCCAACTGCTGGATCAGTCCCATGTCGTGGAAGAACGGGAGCCACCCGACGACGGTCCACCCGGCGTCCGCCCGGTAGGCGGTCGCGGCCTGCCACGAGTTGGCGACCACGGCGCGATGCGTGATCACCGCGCCGGCGGGGTCTCGCGTGGATCCTGAGGTGTACTGCAGGTAGGCGGGTTCGTCGAGGCCGATCTCGGGGGCGGCGAAGTCGCCTGGCGAAGGGGAGAGTTCGTCCACGGCGACGATGTGCTTCGGCATGGGGACCGAGTTGTCGTCCGCGAGTGCGCGCACCTTCTCCATCGAGGACCGTGACGTCAGCCACACCTCGGGCGCGCAGTCGGACAGGACGTGGACCAACCGCCCGCTGTGCCGGCTCGCTTCCGGCGCGAACAACGGCACTGCGACGGTTCCCGCGTGCAGGGCGCCGAGGAAAGCGGTTACGTAGGTCGGATCCTGCGGTGCGAGGATCGCCACCCGCCGGCCACGCCCGGTGAGCCTGTTCAGCTCGGCGGCGACCGCTCGGACCTGCTGCGCCAGCTGCGCCCATGACATCGTGCGCTCGATGCCGTCACGGTCGGTCGCGCAGTCGAGAAAGGTGAACGCGGGGGCGTCCGAGCCGGCTCTGTCGAACAGATAGCCGGTCAGCGGCCGCAGATCGCTCGGCACCGCAGACTCGGAGACATGACTGTCCGCCCATGGCATCTGCATTTTCCCTACAATCAACTAGCGGGAATCCGTTGGTGTAGGTATCGATCTTGGCATCTGATGTCCGGCCGCGGGGCTCTTGCGAACATGTCCGCCACGAATTCGGCCGGCCCCTGAAACTCCGGGCATTTCCTCGTGGTGACGTCAGGGTCCGGAACGGAAAAGCGAAAGCGCCACGGAAGAGGTCCGTTCAAGCCTCCGGCGCAGATTCCCCTCCACGCTCGGAGCCTCGTGGAGGGGAATCTGAGGGATCACGGGCGGCAGACGCCCGGCGCGGCCGGCGGTTCAGCTCGTCGGGGACGAGGCCCGTCGCGGCAGCTTCCAGTTCGGTCGCGGGAAGTGGCAGGTGTAGCCGTTCGGATAGCGCTCCAGGTAGTCCTGGTGCTCGGGCTCCGCCTCCCAGAAGTCGCCCACGGGCTCGACCTCCGTGACCACCTTCCCCGGCCACAGCCCGCTCGCCTCGACGTCCGCGATGGTGTCCACGGCGACGCGGTGCTGTTCTCCGTCGGTGTAGTAGATGGCGGACCGGTAGCTGCGCCCGATGTCGTTGCCCTGGCGGTCCTTCGTGGTCGGGTCGTGGACCTGGAAGAAGAACTCCAGGATGTCGCGGTAGCTCGTGGCCGCGGGATCGAAGAGGATCTCGATGGCCTCGGCGTGGTCGCCGTGATGGCGATACGTGGCGTTCGGCGTGTCACCGCCGCTGTACCCGACGCGGGTGGACACCACGCCCGGCTGCTTGCGGATCAGGTCCTGCATGCCCCAGAAACAACCGCCCGCCAGTACGGCTCGTTCGGTTCCCACTGTCATCAGTTGCTCCCTCACGCTCGAGCCGCTGTCCGGCACGGTCGTTGACGTACGGTTCTCACGTTCATCCAGCTTATTACTACCTCCGAGTAACCATCGAGCGGGTGGGACCCCACGGAGCGGGCGCCGGTCCGGCGTCGCGCGCCGAGACCACGGCCGGCATCTGATCCCGGTCGGACGCGGGCCGCCGTCAGGGAGCGTGCCGGCCGGCCCACGACACGGCCGGTGGCGCAATGCGCGCGGACAGTGATCCGGGGACGGCACCCGGGAACGGTCGCGGCCACCAGTCAGGGCGTGAGTCTTGACTCGGCAGGCGGCACTGGCGATCCTCGTGGGCGACAGTTTGCATAGGACATGACAAATCGGTATGCGTAAGTGTCTTCGGGCCCGGACGACCTCGTCCGTCGACCGCGCATCCCGCCGACCGAGGGACGTGGGCCGTGGCCTTGACCAGACGCCGGTACCGCAGACACAAAAACGTCACCATCGTGTCGCTGCTCCTCCTCGTACTGGCCGTCGTCCTCGGACCCACCCCGAGTTCGGCGGCCGGAAACGACTGGTGGGTCCCGACCGCACGCCCCACGCCGGACTCCCAGATCAATGTCACCGGCGAGCCGTTCACCGGCACGAACGCCAAGGGCGAGGTACGCGGGTTCGTCGACGCCCACGACCACCTGTTCTCCAACGAGGCCTTCGGCGGACGCCTCATCTGCGGCAAGACGTTCTCCGAGGCCGGGATCGCCGACGCGCTCAAGGACTGTCCCGAGCACTACCCCGACGGCTCGCTCGCCATCTTCGACTTCATCACCAAGGGCGGTGACGGCAAGCACGACCCGGTGGGCTGGCCCACGTTCAAGGACTGGCCCGCACACGACTCGCTGACCCACCAGCAGAACTACTACGCCTGGGTGGAACGTGCCTGGCGCGGCGGCCAGCGGGTGCTCGTCAACGACCTCGTCACCAACGGCGTGATCTGCTCGGTGTACTTCTTCAAGGACCGCAGCTGCGACGAGATGACGTCCATCCGGCTGCAGGCGAAGCTGGCGTACGACCTGCAGGCGTACGTCGACAAGATGTACGGCGGCACCGGCAGGGGATGGTTCCGGATCGTCACCGACAGCGCCCAGGCCCGTGAGGTCATCGCGCAGGGCAAGCTGGCGGTGATCCTGGGAGTGGAGACCTCCGAGCCGTTCGGCTGCAAGCAGGTCCTGGACATCCCGCAGTGCGACAGGAAGGACATCGACGCCGGCCTGGACGAGCTGTACGCGCTGGGCGTCCGCAGCATGTTCCTGTGCCACAAGTTCGACAACGCGCTGTGCGGAGTCCGCTTCGACTCGGGCAGCCTCGGAACGGCCATCAACGTAGGACAGTTCCTGTCGACCGGCACCTTCTGGAAGACGGAGAATTGCACGGGCCCGCAGCACGACAACCCCATCGGCTCGGCCGCCGCGCCCGGGGCCGAGGCGAAACTCCCGGCGGGCGTGAGTGTCCCCTCGTACGACTCGGACGCGCAGTGCAACACCCGCGGCCTCACCGACCTCGGTGAGTACGCCGTGCGCGGCATGATGAAACGCAAGATGATGCTGGAGATCGACCACATGAGCGTCAAGGCCGTCGGCCGCGCGCTCGACATCTTCGAGGCCGACTCGTACCCCGGCGTGATCTCCTCGCACAGCTGGATGGACCTGAACTGGACCGAGCGGGTCTACGGCCTCGGCGGCTTCATCGCCCAGTACATGCACGGCTCCGAGGGATTCGTGGCCGAGGCGAACCGCACGAAGGCGCTGCGGGACAAGTACGGCGTCGGCTACGGCTACGGCACGGACATGAACGGAGTCGGCGGCTGGCCGGGCCCCCGGGGCGCTGACGCGCCCCACAAGGTCACATACCCCTTCCGCAGCGTCGACGGCGGCTCCGTCATCGACCGGCAGACCACCGGGGAGCGCACCTGGGACCTGAACACCGACGGAGCCGCGCACTACGGACTCGTTCCGGACTGGATCGAGGACATCCGGCTCGCCGGCGGCCAGGAAGTGGTGAACGATCTCTTCCGCGGTGCCGAGTCCTACCTCGACACCTGGGGAGCGACCGAGCAGCACCAGGCGGGCGTCAACCTCGCCACCGGCGCCTCGGCCACGGCCAGTTCGGCCGAGTGGAACCCGTTCACCAGCTATGCGCCCGGCCGCGCCGTCGACGGCACCCGGGACACCCGGTGGGCCAGCGACTGGAGCGACGACCAGTGGCTGCGGGTCGATCTGGGCTCGGTCCACCTGGTCGGGCGGGTCACCCTGGACTGGGAGCGAGCGTACGGGAAGTCGTACCGGATCGAGCTCTCGCCGGACGGCGTGAACTGGCGGACCGTCTGGTCGACCACCACCGGCGACGGCGGCCTCGACACGGCACGCTTCACCGGCGTTCCTGCCCGCTACGTCCGCGTTGTCGGCACGGAGCGTGGGACCAAGTGGGGGTACTCGCTGCACGAGGTCGGCATTCACAGTGGCTGACGACGGGTCTGCCGGCCCGGCGGTGCCGCCAGCGCGCGGTCCTCGTCGTCGGCCTCCGGGGAGTCGGCGAGGGCGAGGACGGGGGCGTA
>NZ_JBEXYL010000157.1:0-13283 GCF_040630895.1 Streptomyces sp. NPDC005728 | reverse complement strand
ATCATTTTTTAGAAGTAGACGGATTACGAGATTAATTATAGTTTGTATGGTTTTAATTGGTTTGCTATTAAGATGTGCTTGGCCCTGTAGATGCGGCCAGCTACGCTGGCCGCTGCCGAAGGCCTGATTCAACGATCGACCGCCAGTTCCCCAGCGGCTAGGCTTTTGCATCAGCATGCAAAAGGTCTGGGGCGGACTCGTCGGCGCATGATCCCGGGGGTACCAGGTTGATTCGCATCAGTCTGTCGGCGGGCGACTTGGAGCGATTACAGGTCGCTGACGTGCCTGACTTCGGGTATGAGCTCGCGCTGGGCGGGGCCCACCTGGCCGACCGGACCTCCAGCCGGAAACCGGCGGCGTGGCGGCTGGAAGTCGCCCGGAGCTGGAACCCGGACCACAACAGACTGTTCGACTTGTACACGAACTTCTATATTCCGGCGTTCTTCGATCGGGCCGCCCGGCCAACAGCGTCAGCGATCGACCTTCACTCCCTCTCGGCTACCGCCCATCTGCGGGACCTGGCCCGGTCCGGCGCCCTGACTCCGTTCACCCGTGCGCTCGCCGACGGCCATCCGGACGCGGTGAGCACGTTGAACCGCATACTCACCGGCCTCCGCATGACGGGCCTGGACCCCTACCGTCGAAGGATCACCTCGGTCGTAGCCACCGCTTCAGCGCAGGCAGGAGCTCGTGTCGCGCTCGGCGGCATCGACGGCATGCTGAACTCCTTGCACCCGTCGATCCGGTGGGACGGCCGGAGACTGCTTCTGAACACCCTCGTCGACGCGGACGAGTCCCTCGAGGGGCGTCCTTTGATCTTCCAGCCCACTGCGCTGGCCGCCCGAATCATCTTCGATCCGCTGGTCGACTCGGTGACTGTCATCTATCCCGCTACCGTCGGCGCCATCACGCGAGACCCCGAGCTTTATGGTCCGGCCCCGGCCCTGGTGTCGCTCCTGGGGGCAACGAGAGCCGCGGCACTGGTCGCCGTGGTCAGGGCGCCGGCCCTGACGACCGGACGACTCGCGACAACCCTCGGAGTGTCGGCCGCAGCAGCCTCGCGTCACGCCGCCGTCCTTCGCGAGTCCGGGCTCATCGCCACCGTCCGCAACGGCCAAACAGTCCACCATGCCCCGACACGACTCGGCACAGACCTGGTGTACAGCTCAACCACGGGCAACGATCCTGAGCGCGGCACAGAGAGGATGTCAGCTCCCGAACAGCCGCGCAGACGCTCGGCACGGGTCTGACTTCACCAGCACCCCAGCTGTGGGAAGTAGTCGGCGCCCGACCGATCATGAAACACCCCGGAGTTGCAGCCGGGCAACAGCCGGCAGACTCGTCTCAGCGTCGTTCACGGTGCGCGCCTCAGCAAGGACACTGTCCGAGACCAGCATCTGTGCCTCGTCGTACTGGACCCGATGGGCGTCCATCGCGGTGGCGGCCCTCTGGCGGATCTCGTCCGTCAAGGTACGGTTCGCCATGGCCCGGACGTAGTCGGCCAGTGCGTAACGGCACGTGCGTGCTCGGCTGTTGACGCCGATGTAGCAGTTGCGAAGGCTGTCATGGTGCTGGCGTTCACCTTCCCAGCGGAGCGCCCGGTGGCCGGCGCGTTGGGCCAGGTAACCCGCTGTCACGGTTCCGCCGGCACCCGCGATACCGACCACGAGAGTGGCTAGGGCTGCGTCCATCGACCCTGTACAACAAGCGAGCCCGCCCTCGTCCGCACGGCTTGCGCGTCCTCGACGGTCCATCACGCAGTGCGCGTAGTGGGTGCCGTCATAGGGCCCTGTGTACGCGGGGGCGTGGCACCAACCTCATGAGACGGCACACCTAGAGGGCTTCCTCTGGCTCTCTGAGGGCCCGTGCAGCAGTGGTAAGAAACTCCAACGATGGTACGTGGAGGTCTCTCTGGTAAGTCCGGAAGTCGGCCTCAAACCTGTCCGTGGAAATTCCAGCAGTCATCGCCTGTTCCCATGTCACCCAGGATTGGTAGACCCGATTGGCCAGGGCATGGATGTTATGGGCAGCGACACGAGCTTGGTCCGGTCCCGAGACTCCCGGGCGAAGAACCGCGCGCATAAGCGCCTCACTGGCCGTCATGTAAAGGCTGTCTCGTAAATGCCAGCGGGGTTCACCTCATCGCCCGACGGGGCTCGTCCATCGGTTTCCGCTGGCAGCTTGGGTGTGTCCCAGCAGTTGCGCCTGCTCGCTCTTGAGCCGTGTGAACCTGTCGCGGATGTACTCCCTGAGTTCCCGGCCGGGGAAGGATATGAGTGACAGATGCTCTTCGTAGTTGCCCTGGGCCCATCGCGCAGCAGTGATCTCGTAGCCCGAGACATGGGCGCAAAGCTGGAGGAGGGACTGGGGCATCTCTTCCTCGATGAGGAGGTCGGCCTTGGTGACCACCACGTCTCGCATGGCCTTGATGTTGGGGATGAAGACGGCGGTGGCCCAGGTGCGCCACTGCGCAAGTTCCTGGTCGGTAGGTGGTGTGTCGTGGCGGAAGGGATCGCGACCGTCGGGGCGGGCGTACTTCTCTGAAAAGGTGTCATAGATCCGGCTGTTGGCTTCCATCAGAGCGAACAGCGGCCCGTAGAAGTCACTCAGCTGCTGGTTGACGCGCGTGAGCCGGGCCTGTCGCTGCGCAAGACGCAGTCCGTTCAGATATGTCGCCAGGTAGCCGATGAACGCCAGCACTACGGTCAAGATCACTGTAGCCATGACAGTCGATGCTATGGGGCTCCTCAGCAGCTGAGGGCAAGGTTGTGCATGTGGGCGACGCAGCCGGCAGCCCAGAACACGCCGTCTCCCTTGAGCCTGCAGTCGCGGAGGATTTTCCAGTTCTTCATCCGAGCCAGGACATGCTCGACCCAGGCCCGCACGCGGCGGTGCGCGGCGTTGTGCTGGTCCTTCCACTCCGGCAATCGGTGCTGCCCGGAATGCGAGGTGCCTGTTTGCGGGCTCCTGCAGCGTGCTGATGGGCCCGGCAAGACGTCGAATCCACGCTGACCATGCTTCAGCCGATCCGACCCTCGGCGTCGGCCTTGCCCTCGACGGTCCGCAGGATCCTCTCCCACGTGTCGTCCGCTGACCAGCGGCGATGCCGGTCATACACCGTCTTCCACCTCCCGAACCGTGCTGGCAGGTCCCGCCACGGAATGCCGGTCCGCTACCGGAAGAATATTCTGTTGATCACCCTGCGGTGACTCTTCCAGCGCCCGCACCGCCTTACATTGCTCGGTAGGTGCGGCTCCAATCGAGTCCACTCCAGGTCCGAGAGATCACCCCGCCCCATGTGGGACGGAACGACACAGCCGTCGCCCAGTCACACGGAGCCATCGGACACTGCTTAGGTGTGCTGTCCCGACAGGTTGGTGAAGCGGCCGAAGAAGGCCCTCACCCAGGTCGGCGGCGAGCGTGCGGGAGGAGGGCAGCCGGGTGCCGGGCGCCAGCCGTCCGGAGCGGACCGCTTCCCGCGGCGCCTTCGTCAGCCCTTTGCGCAGGCCCCGCCCGGGCGGCTCGACATACAGGCCGAACCCCAGAGTGGCCCAAGGTTTTACCATGGAAATGGACCACACTCCTGGGCTGCTCCGCTCCTAAGGTCGGAGACATGACGACGAGCGAATAGCAGTCCGGCCGGCGCTGTCCAGATCGGCCGGCCGCGTCCTATCAGCCCCGCCGCGGGGATGTCGAACAGGCTTTCCGTCCCTGCAGCATTTCCACCATAGAGACAAATGGCCGAGGAGAGAATTCCCATGAAAGCGATCGTGGTGACGGACCAGGCTGCGGGAACGGCCGGGATGACGCTGGTGGAGCGGCCCGAGCCGCAGGCAGCGATAAACGATGTCGTCGTTCAGATTCACGCGTCGGGATTCGTCCCGACTGAGATGGCGTGGCCCTCGACCTGGACCGATCGCCTCGACCGTGACCGAACACCGTCGATCCCTGGGCACGAGCTGGCTGGAGTGGTCACTGCCCTCGGCTATGGCACGACGGGACTGTCGGTGGGACAGCGGGTGTTCGGCATCACGGACTGGTATCGCGACGGCACCCTGGCCGAGTACGCGGCGGTCGAGGCACGCAACCTCGCGCCGCTGCCGGGCGATGTCGACTTCACGGTGGGCGCGAGCCTGCCGATCTCGGGCCTGACTGCGTGGCAGGGGCTGTTCGAGCACGGCCGCCTTCAGGCGGGGCAGAGCGTGCTCGTGCACGGTGCGGCCGGCGCAGTCGGGTCGATGGCCACGCAGCTCGCACGTGAGTTCGGTGCGTACGTCATCGGCACCGGACGCGCCGCCGACCGTCAGACGGTGCTCGACTTCGGCGCGAAGGAGTTCGTCGCCCTTGAGAACGACGTAGTGGAAGAGGTCGGCGGTATCGATCTGGTGTTCGATGGTATCGGCGGCGACATCGGGAAGCGGTCCGCAGGTCTGATTCGGGCCGGAGGAACGCTGGTGTCCATCGTCGGCCCGCCGGAGGCGCGGCCCGTCGATGGCCTGGCGGTCGACTTCGTCGTCGAGTCCGATCGTGCCCAACTGAGTGAGATCGTCCGGCGGGTGCAGGACGGGCGACTGCGGACGAACATCGACAACGTCTCGACCCTCGACGATGCCGTCGCCGCCCTCAATCCGACCGAGCGACGCAAGGGGAAGACGATCATCCGGGTTCGTCCGTGAGGACTCGGGGACAGTGGCGGGTCTGTGGCCCACACGCCCCTCACACGTGACCGGTGCGCAACAACGCGGAAGAGCGGGAGACAGTGAGACTGTCTCCCGCTCTTTCATGTCGGCATCCGCCTTGGTCAGCGCTTGATTTCTGCTGATCCTGGGCGAGTGCCCCCGGCAGGATTCGAACCTGCGCACACGGCTCCGGAGCACAATCAGAGTTCGGCTTGTGAATACGCCCTGACCAGCAGATTACTTGATTATGGGAGGTGTGCGGTGCGCTCCTGTATCGCAGATAGTGCGTATCAGGCAGGGAGCGGGGTCATAGTGGGTCACGTCACACCCTCGTGAGGCAGAGCAGAACGGGAGTCGCGTTCGAATGGCTGCGCACCTACGTGCCGAGCGTCCGGCTCGGTCAGCTTCGGTCCGGAACGTCCCGTACACTGCGGTAATCGATCATGATGATGTTCATGTCCGGTCTCTCCGCGCCAAGGCAAGGATCGGACTGCCGCATCGTCATCGGGTGGAGGCTCGTGTGGGAGGCGTGACCGCATCGGCCGCCGAGGTGGCACCAGCAGACAGGTTCGAGTGGTTCCGCGAGGCGGTGTCGACCGAACTGATGCCCCTCACGGTCAGCACGGAGCGAGCGGCCGGCTTCCGCGCAGAGATCACGCATGTGGAGCTGGGCCCCGTTCAGGTTTCAAATTTCGCCTTCTCGCCGGCACGGGGGCGTCGAACCCCTGCCCATATACGGCGGGGCGATCCCGAGCAGTACCAGCTCGCGCTGATCGCAGAAGGCTCGTTCTATACCTCCCAGCTCGGCCACGAGTCACTGGTCACAGGTGACCTGGTACTGACGGACACCTCGCGCCCCATGGAGAACGTCTCAGCCAGTGAGGGCGGACAGGCCCGAGCGGTCATGCTGCAGATACCCCGGTCGGCCCTGCCACTGCGCTCCGACAGGGTGGACCGTCTCCTCGCCCAGCGAATCTCTGCCAGCGAGGGCACAGGGGCGATCCTCGCCAGCTTCCTTGGCACACTGCTCGACCACGGCCCTCGCTGCCGTCCGGAGGAGCTGCTGCGTATGGGATCCATCACGCTCGACTTGGCCACCGCCTGCCTCGCCCAGCAGCTGGGTACGCCGGATCAGGCGCCGGCTGAGGCCCGTTCCCAAGTACTGCTGCAACGGATCCACGGTTTCATCGACCGCAACCTCGACGACCCCGCTCTGACTCCCCAGGCGATCGCCGACCACCACCGCATCTCTCTACGCGGGCTCTACGCGCTCTTCCGCGAACAGCCCACCAGCGTTGCAGCAACCATTCGCCAAAGACGGCTAGAACGCTGCCGCGCCGACCTCGCCTGCCGGGATCTGAGCAGTCATTCCATCCAGGCGATCGCAGCCCGCCGGGGATTTTCCAGCGCCACCGTCTTCAGCCGGGCCTTCCGCGAGCAATTCGGAATCACCCCTACAGGGCATCGCACGCACGCCCTCCAAGCCTGACCGCATGCCGTGTTGAGAAGGGCTTCGACGCCTGAGCACAATGCGCTGAGCCTCAGTGGCCTCCAGCGCAATGACCGCGACCCGTCGGCACGGCGGACGACTCCGGTTGCCAGCCGGCCGGGCTATCCAGCCTTGCCTGGCTGCATTGGCGGGTCGCACCTCGTCGCAGTCCTGTCCCGGCAGAGGTGGAAGCCACGACAAACGACGGAGCCTCAGCGCACAGGCTGAGACTCCGTCACACAGGCACCCGTCGCGGTTAGCCTGCCCACCCCCACCACTGCTCCAGAGGAACCTTGGGGTCGCATGTCCACAGCGTCACCCAAACGCCGTTACCAACGTCCCCCCCGTAGTTCGTCAGGCACTTGTCCGAGTGCATGGTCCGGATGGTCTCGCGGGTGCCATGCGTGCCCTGGAAGTCTTGGACGGGAGATCCGGTGCACGTCCACAGGGTGAGTACGGTGCCATTGTTGTAGCTGTTACCCCGGGGGGTAAGACACTTGCCGCTCACGCTGTGGACAAGATTGTCTCCACGCCAACGCCACAGCATCAGGTCGTTGTTGTTGCACTTCCACAGTGTGACAACCGTCCCATTGGCCGTGCTGTTGCCTTCAGGAGTAGCACAAAAATTGTACGGAAAATCTGGACGTTGATTGGCAAGGCCCGCTCCGTCCACATCAGCTTGCGCCGGGCTGACGGCGACCGCCACCAGCGCGAAGAACGCAGCAGCGATCGTTGTCACCAGTCGAGCCAGGTTCCCCACAACCGAGCTTCTCTTGTAAGAGTTCACCAGTACCCCATGTTTAGCGTCGTAAATCGTTGTCAATCAGCCCATGGCTGAGCCGGAGCAGTCAGTGAGTCAGCTCAGAGGGGCCCTTGCGAGCCAGAGCAGCGCCAGTGGCCATCCGGCGAACCGCACTGTCTGGCGAGCAGGACCGACACGCCCATAGGCCGGTCGCCCCAGGCAGCCCCATGTGAAGCCGACGGCGAGGACGCCCCGACCGGGCAGCCGCAGTCGCCCGGCGATCGTGCAAGGAGTACCGATCGCATCGGTGTCGTGCCTGTCTCCAGCAGTCATGAATGTAGACGTGCGTAGAGTGCGTCGGTGTGCGTGGCGTGCAGGGTTCCTGTGCACTCCGCGCAGCCGACCGCCCCAGCCACAGAGGGTGTCTCCCACTTCATGCCCGCAGCCGCGAGCGCGCCGCCGGGCGCGGCCAGCCGGGGCGAAGAACAGGGGGGCAGGCTGCGCCGCAGGGGCGGCGCGCGCCCGCGCCGTGCGCGGGCCTTGATGAGGTAGGGAAGGTTCACTCCTGCTGCCGGCGCCCTCACGAGCTAGAGCAGATCGGAAGTCGCCTCCGGCTCCTACGCCTAGTGAGAGGTCGGCTTCGCCGACGGGCTGCAACACCGCGGGAGTGTTGCAGCGGTCTGTGACCGGACAGTTCGGACACCGGCACTCTGAGCTGTCCGGGCCGTTTATGCAGGTGAGAGGCCATATCCGGACAGCCGGACAGGTGGGACAGCGGAGAGTCGCGAGAGGGCCCGCACCCTCGGATGCGGGCCCTCTCACAAGTCCGAGTCGCTTACTCCGGAGTGAGTGCGCCGATCAAGCACCACAACGCGCTGACCTGCGGCGGAGCAGATCAGGTGGTGGCGGCGAAACAGATTGTGTCGGGGGTGTGTCGGACGGCCTCCCCCGAGCGACGCGGCTGAGCTGTGAGCCCGACATGCCTTCCTCGACCACCCTTCAACCACGCTGCAATGCCGTCGACCAGAGTGAGCCGCGCCGGCGGAAGCGTGGCGGTGAGACCTTGGGCGATGACCTCTTCGTCCCGAAGGAGCTTGGCTGGGCGCTCGACCTTGGCCGACTGTTCCTCTCACCTGCGGCGCTGGTGCACAGACGACCGCGCTTGTCCGCCGCTGTACGTCGGCGTTGTCTCGCAGTTAGACACGCACCCGGGATGTGATCCAGCTCTTAGAAGATGCGGGCACGCCCCAGAGGCCTGGCCCGGCACATCTGTGCCACTTCCGCGACAAGCTGCCGGGTGCTGACGCCGTCCGCGCTCGTTGCCGTCAGAGTTGCCGTCATTCGAGGGTGCGAAGACCGCGCGTCCGAAAGAAGCGACGCCCCGCCCGGAGAGCCAGGACCAGCACCGTGACCGCCAGCACAACGTTGAGAGTGTCCACGATCATGACGACGGAGTGGGGCGCGAGCAACAGGCTCGGCACCTTGCCGCCGATCATGCCCAGGCCCATGAGGAGAGGGAGCCATGCCCGAAAGAAGCGCATGTCCTGATCGGGACTCGCTCCCTTCCGAACCTTGGTCCGTTCCCACCACCGGCTGCCGATACTCGCGAGGACCAGCGCGCACCCCATCGCGACTACGGACCAGTCCATGAACCGCAGCATCACATCTCCTTGATCGGCAGACGGATCTTCCTCCCGCGGGTGATCGCGGTCAAGGGGCCGACGTCCCACCGCTGCCCTGGCCCTTTTGAGTCCTGGAGCTGTGTGCGGCGCCCCGGGCACGCTCAGACCCTGTGACACTCGCTCTAGGAGTTCGATCGCTGCTCGGCACTGTCGGGGAGCCGTCCGGCTACGCCAGCCGTTCAGGACCGCCTAGGGCTGCTGGTGTCCGGGGCCGTTGATGTCACCTGTGGATGTCAGAACAGTGCAACCGCACGCGCTCGCTGGCACGATGATCCCGTGGTTGACCTGGAGCGCATCAAATCGGAGAGCGTGGCGTACTTCCGATCTCTTGATGAGAGGGCCACGCTGCGGCACCACTTCCGCCACGTCGACGAGGAAGGCGGCTTGTGGCACTTCGAGGCTGTACCCGACCGAGGCGAGTTGGTCGCCATCAAGCAAGCCGAGCTGACTCCGGCCGGCCGACTCCACCGGTACAGCTGGAAGCACCTAGAGGATGAGCACGGCTTCCTGACGGACCAGGCGATTGACCCGGAAGAGGAGCCGCTGGAAGCCATCCCGGCCGAAGAATTCCAGTGGGTGTGGACTCAGTGACAGGGGTGGACAACCACTTTAGGAGCGAGGTGGGGCGAGTGTGGCTCTGAACTGCGCAACCGCCACTTGGACATGCAGGGGGATCAGTTACCCGCTGGCGACCGGCGTTCCCCGTGACTCCCCGCTGGATCTGGCACGGGTGTGGCACGGGGAACTTCTGATCCGTAGCTCTACAGAGAACGGTCGGAGACGGTCATACAGGTCGTGCTTCGGACCCACAGCGGCGCTACCGGGCGGGCTCGGTTGCTGAGGTTGCTGTACTTCGCTGCTGTACAGCAACCATGGACGCTCCCCTGCATGTGGCACCACCCGGGGGTGAGCGGGTGGTGCCTGCGTGAGTTTCCGGACCAGGCGGGGATGTTACGGCGACGTCCGCCCTCATGCGCCGGACCCCATCTACGGGCTAGGGCGAGTCCGCCCATGTAGGTGATCTTGTTGCGGAAATCCCGACATCCACTGCTATGGGCATCACCGTGGATGTCGGAGTAACCCACGCCTCTACATGAGGGAGAACCGTATGCATGCCAGCAAAGGGGATCGGCTCATCGTCCACGGACGCACCGCCGGACAGCAGGATCACGTGGTGGAGATCATCGAAGTACTTGGGCCGGAGGGGACACCGCCGTACAGGGTGAGGGCAGAAGACGGCCACGAGACGATCATGTCTCCTGGGCCTGACAGCGTCATCGACCACCGCAAGGCCGGCGAGACGGCGTAGCCGCGGAAGCTGTTGGCGTATCGGTCGACGCAGCCGACACGAAAACACCCCCTCGGGAAGATCCCAGAGGGGGTGTTGCCCTAGCAGGCGGGTGTGACTGAGGGCCTCGCACCTACGAATGGTCCGAAGATTCCCTGGCTGCAGGAGCCATCGGCGTTCCGCAGCCAAGGGGCTCGCATACCTTCACGTCATGGACTTCAACATCACCGCGGAGGAGGAAGCCGTCGTATTCCACGTGGCGAGCCTCGTCCAGGATGGCCTCTCCCCCACAGATGACGACTTGGCGGAGCAACTGGGCGAAGAGGTCCGCCCACTGCTGCAATCACTCCTGGGCAAGGGTTGGCTTGTGGTCGACGAGGATCGTGAGCTGGCCTTGTCCACGATCGCGCGGCACGTCGTGTCCAGCCGGAGGGACGCCGAGGGGCCGCAGGCATAGCGAGCACGTCAACTGGCGGCTTGGGGCCGCTGTCGGTCGCTATTGGGCGCCGAGGTTGCTGTACTTCGCTGCTGTACAGCACCTGCTTGGAAGATCGCGTATTCGGGCGGCGGCTGACCTGCGAAGTCCCTGACCTGGGCCGGAGCGGGGTCGGCGCCGCTGTTCGCCATGAGTCCCCGCTGCGTCCCGTCGGAACGGGCACGGATGGGGCACGGGGCCTTCTGATTCGTAGCTCTAGCCGGGATCGGTCAGTGACGGCCAGTCCGGCCGCTACCAGGCCCCAGAGGGGCGCTACCGGACGCGGCGGTTGCTGGGGTTGCGGTACCTGGCTGCTGTACCGCAGGATCCAAACGGGGGTGACCATGGAACGGCATGTGCTGGAATTGCTGTTGGCCGGTGATGACGAGGCGTCCGTGATAGCTCTGGCCACCCTCCGCAGCGGCGCCACCTACTGGGTGGGAGACCGGGCACAACCCGCAGGCCAGCATGCCGGAGTCTTCAAGGGCCGTCTTCAGCGCATGCGGATGCACGGACTCGAACCTCATGGGCTGGAACGAGCCGTGCAGCTCGTCCGCGAACATGGCCGGCCCGTACGCACAGGGCTGATCGATTCTGCCGATCGGACATGGACCACCCTGCTCTTCCTCACCGAGGACGGCAGCGCACTAGTGGCCTGCGCCGGCTGGCCGCTGCCGCTTGTCAGGAAGCCACCGCTTTAGGAGCGAGGGTGGGTACTCGCTGGTGTGAGCTGCGGTGACGCTGCCCGAAGCAAGAACCAGTGGTTGCACCGTTGTTGGCGTCGAGTCCCCGTGAGTCCCCGCCTGTTCTGGCACGAGAGTGGCACGGTCTTGCGGTGGTGGTGAGGCAGCCGACGCATCTGGATATGCAGCCCGATCTACAGATCCAGTCTGGAAAATCGTGCGAAAGCGGTGCTCCGCAGTGTGGATATGCAATCTGCATGCGGCGCCGACTACGTCGTCCTCGCTGTTGGGCCCGCCGCGGCGGTGCTGTGATGATGGGCGGGTGAAAGAAGAGTCGCCCGTACCGACGCCCGTCATCCTTGGCATTGACGACCTCCGGCCGCTGCCCTGGGCCACGCGGATCGCGCGCACCAGCGGCGAAGGTGTCAAGCTCCTGCAAGAGCACCGCGACAGCTTCATCGACGAACTCTGGCTCGACCACGACCTCGGTGGCGACGACAGCATCTTGCCCGTGGTGACCCTCATGGAGGAAGCCGCTTTCAACGGACGGCCTTTCCGAGTCGGAACGGTCTTCGTACACAGCGCCAACCCCATTGGCGCCGAGACCGTCGTCCGGTCGCTCACACGCTGGAACTACCAGGTCCGGCGGGCGACGGCCTAGGAATCTGATTTTGAGGTCTGGCCTCATCCTTATCAGGTCGATCACATGGTCTCGACAGCATCAGTCGACGAGCCAACATCCTCGGACGATGGTCCGCTGAGGTCCGGCGTTGGCCGTCACTGTCCGCGCCTGTTGGTGTCAGCCGTTGGTGTCATCGGTTGGTGGCCTACCGTGCGACTGCCCCTTGCGCACGTACATCTGTGATCACTAAACCGCACAGACAGCCCCTGTCAGTCTCCGGGCCGGCGGGGGTTCGTCGTTTTCTACCGGCCGGCTGCCAGCGGATGGGAGGGAACGGCCAATTCCACGACTGGGAACCGGACAAACAACGGAAAGTTCGCGCCACGGATCTTGTGTGGCGCCTGTGAACCCATGAGGGTGCTCCGTGGTGCGACACGCGTTCGATTTTCCTTAGGGGGAAAAGTGAAGGCACGTTGTGTCATCCCGCTTCTCGCGGCGGGGGCCCTGCTGGTGCCGGCTGCCACAGCGTCGGCTGCGGCAGCTCCGAGCGGCAGCACGGGAAGGGCCGTCGCGAAGAGCCCTACTGACGTAGCCGTGTGGTGCACGTTCTTAGGTGAGAAGCCGTTCCAGGTCACCCATAACGGCCCGCTGTTCGCCCAGGGCCATTACACGGGTTGCTCGACTCCGGCGCCCGACAAATGCCGGGCCCAGGTCGATCTTCAGCGGCTCGAAGCCTACGACGGGCACTGGCACGCGGTGAAGCACAAGGACAGCGGGTGGACGAGGTGCAGCGGGCGCTTCACCACCCCGGGGCTCAACTGCGTGCATGATGGCCACAAGGAGACATACAACACTCAGGTGACCCTTCAGGTCGAGTACCACGGACGCTTCAGCGAACCCGAAATCGCAGACACGCACAACACCGTGATCGACTGCTGAAGTCCGTTCACCCGTAACGGCCTGCCGGAGTGATTCGGTAGGCCGTTTTCGGTTTCGGTCGCACAGATGAAAGTGAGACAGCAGCATGCACGTTCATTTTGAAGCCGTAGACCCAGAGAAAATGATCAGGTTCTGGGGCAGCATCCCGGGTCATGGTGCGTACAGCGTTGGTGAAGCGGAATCTCCGGCCGTGCTGCCGGTCGTCACCGTCTTTGCCGGAACGGTCGCCGAACAGGTTCAGACGCTGATCGCCAAAGGCGCCTCTCTGGTGGAACTCCACGATCCCGTGGAAGCCCTGATGACGGATCCGGAAGGCAACAGGTTCATGGTGGTGCTCGACCCCGATCACGAAGCATGACGTTCTCCAGCGTGGATGCGGCCCGGCGTACGGGCCTCGCCCTTCAAGGGCACCGGGGGGACGATCCGGTGTGGGGCGCCTTCACCGTCACCGACGTCGAGGCCTTCCCCAGCCACACACCCTCCCCAGCTCCCATCCCGTACGCCGTCGACCCACACACCGTGGAGCGGGCGTGGTTCATGGCGTCCAGGTGGAGCGCGCTACTGTACGAACGACCTGGACGCCATGGGCCGCGTCTGCTCGGCTCTGCCTGGGTCGACGGTGTACGGGATGGTACGGCAGCGGCTCGCTCGGATAGGAGTGCACATCGATCACGACGGCCCGAC
>NZ_JBEXYL010000156.1:0-13359 GCF_040630895.1 Streptomyces sp. NPDC005728 | reverse complement strand
CCTCGTGCAGCCAGGTCGTGCGACGTGCTCGTCGTGCCAGGTGTGGGGTGTCTGCGAAGGGTGGGAGTGCGGGGGCCTGGTTGTGGGGTGGGGCAGGATCAGCGCTCGGCGAACCCGTCGCCCCAGCACGGGGAGGACCCGTCGTCCGAGGCCGGGAAGGACACATTCTGCGACTGATCGAACGACCCGCCGTCGATCGTCTCCTCCGAGGACGCCTGGCCCAACGCGGACACACCATCCGACTCCTGGGCGAACGCGCCCTCCGGCTGCTCGGAAGTGCCGTCGTCCGTCTGGTCGAACGTCCCCTCATCCGCTCCCTGGAAGGAGTCGTCGTTCGACGGGGCGAAGGACGAACCGTCCGGGGTCTCCTCGGACATGCCGACGGATTCGGGTGCCTCGTCCGACCCCTGAGAGGTGCTGTCACCCCATGGGTCTCCCTCCTGCCGGGCCGTGGCATAGCCGGCCTCTTGGGAGTCCGGGTCGGGTCCGCCCGCCGCATGCCGAGGACCGCTGTCCGGCTCCTGGGGAGGCTCAGGATCGTCCAGGCTGCGCTTGGAGCGGTGTGTGTCTGCAGCGGGGTCTTGGTAAGGACTGTCCGTGCTTCCGTCGTATTCAGGGAGCCCGTTGATCTCGGTGGAGCCGATCGCACTCGGGAGTTTTGAGCCGAGCCCAGCGCCGAGTGCCAGGCCGGTCTCCTGAACTTCCGAGATTTTCCCGCCCTGTTGGAGGTCGTGGAGATCAGCGGCGAAGCGCCGGTCGGCGTCGGCATGACTGTTCGGGTTCCACCTACCTGCCTTCTGAAGGGTGCGGTAGGCGGCATCGTGCCGGTTGCAGGCATCGTCCGCGGGCGTGCCTCTCAAGGGCTGCCCCATGAAGGTGGCAGCCGAATTGACCGGGCCTGGGACGGAGCAGCCATCGCGGTCCCACCGCATGCCGTCCGCGTCCGGGGTGGAATCGTTGGGATCGTGCTGCTTCTGGGTCGACGCGAATGTGTCCAGGGGTTCGGTCATCAACTCCCTGAACTTGTTGGCGTTGAAGGACCCGCTGTCCGCAAATGCTGTGCCGCCACTGAACCCCAGGCCGGTGACGCCGAGGGCCACCGTGGCGACGCTCATGCCCACGCGCCGCGTAGCGTGTGAATCCGACGACTTGCGATGCTTTCCCACTGTGCAGTTGCCTTCCAATCCGGTCGGTTGCAGGCGCATATGACGGAGACTCGAATTCCAGCCTCCGATCGCCTGAGCACAGTCAATGGTCTCGCCGCCTAAGTGACAACGGATCACTGACATTGCTACGGCGAACACTGCGAACCCGCAGCCGCTTACCTACGGATGCCCGGCCGCATTCCTACGGAGGGACCGAACCGGACGTTCAGATGGCTCATCGAGGTCGGCGTTCGGCCCACCGCTCGATTCCGTGGGTGGATCCGGCTGCCGATGGGCGTCCTGCGTCCCGGCCTGGTGTGTGATTGGTTTTCTCTCCTACCCGTAACTCCGCTGACGAATCGAGGTCAGGGGGAGGGTAAGACTGCGGAAGCCGTAGGTATTGGCCAGTGGGTCCCTGGATTTCGCCGCAGCAATAGTGACAAGTAGTTGTGGGTGGCGCGGTGGTGCCATTGAGTGGTCTTGGGAGTACCCGCACAACCGACCGAATGGAGAGCAGTAATGGGAATACATCGCAAGCCGTCGTATTCGCCTACCGCACGGCGAGTGAGTATGAGCGTCGCCACCGTGGCCCTCGGGCTCACCGGCCTCGGCCTCAGCGCCACCACCGCGCAGGCGGCGACGGACGATGCCGCGGATCCCTCTGCCGGGCAGTCGCAGCCGGCCTTTGAGGACAACGCGGAACAGTACATGGATCATGCCGGACAGCTCGACGAGGGGCCCGGCGAACCTAGTGCCTCCGACCCAGGTGCAGACTTCGACGAGGGTCTCTACCAGACCATCGCGGGGATGGACAATCAGTCGTTCACCACACTCAGGAACGCAGTACTGAGCCAGAATCCGGACGACGAAGCGAATCCGGAGCTGCGGCAGCGAGCGGAGGAGCTGCAGCGAAGCTTCTACTCCAACGGCTGCACCGGCGTCCCGAGCGCAGGCGTCACGCAGCAGGACGTGGACGCCTGCGCTCAGCACGACTTCCGTTACACCGTCGGTCCGAACGTCTACGGCGAGGACACCGAGGCAGGAAGGGCCGAACAGGCTGCTGCTGACGAGCAATTGGGGGAGAACATCGGCGGTGTGGTGGGACCGGCCGCCAATTGGCTCACCAGCCAATTCGGCGGACAGTTTTTCAAGAGCACGCCCACAGCGGGTTAACGCCATCGCTTCTGTGTGACAGCAGGGCTCTTGCAAGGTCAGGGTGATCTTGTGAAGCGGCTGTTCGGGGTGGGGGTGACCGGACATGCCGAAGCTCCGTTGGTGTGAGCGACCTCTCAAGTCCCTTGCATACAACGGAGCTTCGGTGATTCGTGAGTCTGCCGTGCCTGCGCTCCTACCGTCCTGTTCCGTCACCTCGGCGGGTGACGCGGTCGAGGGCTGGGATCCTCGCGGCCGTCGGGGCAAGCGGCATCCGCCGGCCGCGTTGGTGCGGGCGGCGGCCTGCGCGGTCGCGGCCGGGGCGCGTTCGTAGGCGGCGGTTGGGCAGCGGCGGCGGGCCCCGCAGGACACCCTGGACCGTCTGGACGTCCCGGTGCGCGGGGCGCTCGGGGTTCGGCATTCCGTGTCGATGGACACCGTGCGGCGGATCATCGCCTGGCTGCACCCCGAGCCTGGCCGCGCTGACACGGCCCGCGATGGAGTCGGAGCGCGGTCCGGCACGCCAGGTGCCCTCGCCCGCTACCCGTAACTTCCCTGAGACGGCAGCGCGGAGACAAGCTCCTGAGCGGATCCCGCGCACCACCAGGTGACGGCGGCACCGCATCGGGCTGATGGATCTCGACTCGGTCTCGGAGTCGGTGGCCAGGGCGGTGCCGCCTCACCTGGTGGTGTGCAGGGGTTGGGGCGGAGCGTCGGCCTGCTGGAGTTCGGCGAGGAGCTGGTTCTGGCCGGTGAGGAGCTCGGTGAGGATACGGCGGGCGGCACGCAGGAGTTCGGCGACATCTCCCCCGGCGAGCGCGTAGCGGACGGTGGAGCCCTCCCGCATGGACACGACGATGCCGGAGCGCCGCAGGACGGCCAGCTGTTGCGACAGGCTGGACGGCTCGATGTCGATGTCGGCCAGCAGGTCCCGTACGGACACCGGCCCGTGCTGGAGGAGTTCCAGCACCCTGATGCGTACGGGGTGGCCGAGCATGCGGAAGAACTCCGCCTTGACCTGGTAGAGGGGGGCTTGCATGGATGCTCGCTCCTGGTCGGCTGGGTGAGATTGCGGCTGCCGTGGTGCGGCGGCATCCGAGGACATCGCCGCACCACAGACCGCCCTCGGATGCCGATCCTTCACGCCTCGGACTCGGCAGGAACGCACATTGGCACCATGCTGATGTGGTGACTTGAAGAAGTCTTCACATGATGGGCAGGCGTGGCCACCGGCGTCCTCGGGCGGGCTAGATCTCGATCGCCTCCTCCACACGCTTGAGTTGGTGGCGGGCCATCGCCAGGTTTGATCGGGCCTTGTCGAGGACGAGGTAGAGGAACAGCCCGTTGCCGGTACGACCGGTTACCAGGCGGATCAGGTGATACTGGCGGTCCAGCGTGATCAGGATGTCCTCGATCTGGCCCTTGAGACCCAACTGCTCCATGGTGCGGACCTTGGCCCGGATGACATCCGTGTTGCCGGCCGCGGCGACGGTCAGGTCCAGGTCCTTGCCCCCGCCGAGCGTGCCCAGCGCCATTCCGCTGGTGTAGTCGACGACGGCGGCTCCCAGGACTCCCTCAACCCCGGCCATCATCTCCTTCAGCGACACTTCCACACTCGCCACAGCGCCTCCCATTTACGAGCCGTTGACTGCGCGGGCCGGTACTGGCGACCCGCCTCGGTGTCCGGACCGTATGCACGCCGCCATCACGTCTGGAGAAACTCTTTGGGACTGACCTATGACGACCGGACAACGGCGCGACCGGATCGTTCGACGGACCGGAAGTGCCGTGTCCGGCCATGAAGTTGACGCCGGGACCTCGGTCCGTGGCCCGTCGGGGGCCTGGGACGTGTTGTGGCACGAGCCACGACACTGCCCATCGAGACGGAGGAGCCGCAAGGTCAAGATCCGCGCCGCTACGATGTGGCAGAGCGCCAGCCACCACGAACAAGTCGCCGGGCTCGTCGGCAAGGCCTACAACGCGCACTCTCCATACGTGCACGGCGACATACGTGCACGGCGACCAGGCCGAGCTTTCGCCCTGCTCCACCACGCCAAGCGCCTCGCCGTCCCCACTCGTGATCGCGTCACGAGCTCAAAACAAAATCCACCACACGCGCGACACCCCTGGGACGAGGGCCGCTCCCAGATCCGCACCGGACACGACCCCGAGAAC
This sequence comes from Streptomyces sp. NPDC005728, assembly GCF_040630895.1. Taxonomy (NCBI): domain Bacteria; kingdom Bacillati; phylum Actinomycetota; class Actinomycetes; order Kitasatosporales; family Streptomycetaceae; genus Streptomyces; species Streptomyces sp. NPDC005728. The sequence goes on along the minus strand of NZ_JBEXYL010000156.1, from coordinate 8,887 downwards.
ATGGCCACCCTGCGCAACACGGGGCTTTCTCCAAGGCCAGGTAGTCAGCACAAGGGGTCTTGACGGGTTTCCGCCGTAGAGCACCGGAGCTCGTTGGTACAGGCAGTCGTCCAAGACCCACCACCCTCAACCGATTCCGCGCCCAGGTGGTCCAGAACATGACCGAAGGCGTCCGCGACCTGTCCAATCACCCCTTCACCGCACCCCTCGACCTCTTCGCGATCAACTCCTGACCAGCGAAGACATCAAAGAAGTGCGACTTGCAAGGGCCCTGCCTGGTGGCACTACGCCGCCCTCGCCCTGACCTCAGTCGGGGCAGGCGCCATGATCGCAACTGGTCAGATGGAATACCGCATGCCGCAATGGAGACAACGGAACGTACTCCGAATACTGCACACAGTCACCGAGATCGGCGAAAGGAAGACGGCCAGGCATCCAGGCGGCGGAGAATGTGCTCAGACGAGCAGTATTCGCTCATCTTTCAAAAAACGATCCTGAATCCATTGACTTCAGCCTTAGGTGATCTTTAATGGAAGTGCAGGCAGCGCAATTGAGCTGTATCTGCTCGTCCGAGCAGCAACTGTGATGGCTGCAACAGCTGCAGCGCGACATCCGTTAAGATCCGCCGGCCGTGCCGCCTACCATTCCAGGCACTGCAGCAGATCGGTGAACCCCCCTGAGAACGCGACAGCTCAACGGCCGATCGCGGGCTTTCCTGAAGGGTCAGGAACATGAATGCTGTTCCCGAATGCACCATTCCCCGGCATGCTGCGACATTCTTCCGTGATGCTGGATCCGTCTCCGCCTCGCTCGCATTTCATGCCGCGCTGTCCGCCCCCCGGCAGGCTCGGGCGTTCACCAGAGAAGCGCTGCGTAGGTGGGGCGAGGGCGAGGAGACCATCGATGCGGCGGTGCTCATCGTCTGTGAGCTGGCCACGAACGCGATCCAGCACGGTGTTCAGCTGCCGCCGGACGGACACGGCCGCGAGCACGCGCCGCAATCCGAGCGGCCGTCGGAGTCAGTGATCACTTTGACGCTCGCACTGCATCCCGACGTACTCCACATCGAGGTGCATGACGCGTCCCCTGTCCAGCCCGTGCAGCGCGCGGCCGCCGGCGAAGACATCCGCGGACGCGGGCTGGTGATCATCGCGACACTGGCGTCCTGGACATCCGGCCTGAAGCCCGGCGGAGGCAAGTGGGTCCGAGCATCACTGCCACGCGGAACCGAGACCCGCACCGGCCGACCCATGGCGGCCTGAAGCACTCCATGCCATGCGGGTTGGCGCCGCACGGGCCGGCGCCTGGTCAACCCGCGGGCCACAGGATGCGGCCGGTCAGTAGCCCGGAAACGGGCGACCGGGTTCGTCCGAACGGTCGCAAACAGCGGGCAGCCTGCTGCCCACCTTACCGATGACCTGCGAGAACACCGTTCGTCTGCGGGCATGAACGGGCGACATCAACGGACCGGCAGGGGCTTCAAAAACCGCGTGGCACACGTATAAAACTCGTACAGGCCGTACGGCACCCGAGCGGAAACCCCGAGTGGAGGATCCCGAAGGGCAATTCCGAACGGAATATCGGGACGAAGTGCCGATCATGAAACCGGCGGAGGCGCCGGACGCGGAGCCCTACACGGAAAGCAGGAACGCTCCGGACAGCGTGGAAGCCGGACAGGCCAAGGCGCCGTAGCCCGGCTCCCGTGCCGCCCGCCCTCGGAGCCCTCAGCGACGTTGCGACCTCCGTCCCCGGGCGAGGCCGCCGACCGCGTAAGCAGGCCGTCATTCCCCGCTGAGCCCCCACACCATCGGGCCCTGACCGGGACAGGCCATGGCGAGTGGAGTTCGTGGTGACACTGGTGGAACGGGCGGCAGAGCTCGATGCGTTGCGTTCGCTGGTCGAGCAGGCCCGCGGTGGGGAACATACGACGGTACTTGTCGAAGGACCCGCCGGAGTCGGTAAGAGCGCCCTCCTGGCGGCGGCAGCTCGGCACGGGCACGAGCGGGGACTGATGGTGCTCCAGGCTCACTGCAGCGCTCTGGAACGGAACATGCCGTTCGGTGTGGTGCGCCAGCTCCTCGAACCGGCCCTGGTCGCGGCCGACCCCGACGGGAGCGCCGCTTTGTTGGCCGGTGCCGCCGACGCCGCCCGTGCCGTCTTCGAACCGTCCGGCGGGGACGCCTGGACCTGCGGCGACGCCAAGGATGCCGCCTTCCCGCAGTTGCACGGGCTGCATCTGGTGGCGCTACGACTGGCGGAACGCGCCCCGCTGCTGATGTTGGTCGATGACGCGCACGATGCCGACCCATGGTCACGGCAGTGGCTGGCCTATCTGGCGCGCCGGTTGCGGGGCAACCGGATAGCGCTGGCCGCCGCGGTACGCACCGGTGAGAGCGGCACCGAGGACACACTGGCGCTCGACCTGGCCGCCCATCCGGCGTGCCGGCAGCTGCGCCCTGCGCCGCTGTCGCCGATCGCCGCCGCGCAGTGCCTCGGGACCACGCTGGGTGCCCAACCCGACGCCGGGGTCGCCGCCCTGTACGCAGCGGCCGCTGGCGGCAGCCCCCGCCTGCTGCGGGCGCTCGCCGAAGACCTCGCCCGCAGCGGTATCCCCCCGGTGTGCTCGGAGCTGCCACGGCTGACGGCGTTGGCGGCGCGTGGCCTGGTCCACCATCTGCGGGCCCTGCTGCGCCGGCACTCGCCCGCGGTCGCCCGCGTGGCCATGGCAGTGGCCACGCTCGGCCGCACCACCCGGCAGGCGTTGCTGTGCGAGATCACCGGTCTGGACAACCTCGCCGTGACCACTGCGGTCACCGCGTTGGAACAGGCCGGCCTGTTGGAGACAGGACCGCCGTGGCAGGTGCGCCACCCTCTCCTGCAGGATGCGATGCTGGCGCAGACCGACACCGCGGCGCGCAACGAGCTGCGCTCGCGGGCGGCCGACGCACTGCTGGCGCTCGGTGGAGACGAACGGGAGGTGGCCGACCTGCTGCTCGCCACCGAGCCCGGGGGGCTCCCATGGCGGGTACGGATACTGCGTACGGCGGCACAACAGGCACTGGACAGCCTTGAGATCCGCACCTCCAGCGACTATCTGCGAAGGGCACTGCGTGAACCGCCGGACAAGGCAGACCGCGCGCAGATCCTGGCCCAGTTGGGCATCACCGAGCTCGACTCGGACCCGGCCGCCGCCGCCGGACATCTGCGTACGGCGGTGGCGGAGACCGATTCCGCAGGGCGGGTGCGACTGGTCCCGCACCTGGCCGAAGCGCTGACGCGCACCGGCCACGGCGAGGAAGCCGTCGGCCTGCTGGATTCGCTCGCGGCCGAGATCCCCGAGGCGGACCGTGAATCGCTGTACCGGCTGTGGGCCCAGGGCATCCTGCTGCTGATGGAGGACACACCCCGGCTGGCGGATGCGTGGATCAGCCGGGGCGGCATCGGCGACGACCTGCCCGGCGATACTCCTGGCCAGCGCCTTCTGTTGGCAGCCCTCGCGCTGAAGACCACACTCACCGGCCAGAGCGCGCACACTGCCGCCGCGCTCGCCGAACGCGCCCTGGCCCGCTTCGGACCGCCCGCGGACCCGGTGCTCACCGGTACGTTCGCCGTCATCGCGCTGCTGCATGCCGACCGGCTGGCCGAGGCCGCACGCTGGCACCGGCACGTGGTCGGCGCAGCCCTGGAGGAACGGCCCTCACCATTGCAGCCCCTGCTGCTGTCCATCCGGGCCAAACTGGCCCATCGCCTGGGAAACCCCCGAGCCGCTTTGGACCACGGCACACAGGCGCTCGCCATGGCACCGGCCCACCAGCGCTACCGGCCCTATGCCACGGCCCAGGCTGTCCACGCCCTCATCGATCTCGGCGACGTCCCCGAAGCCGCCCGGGTGTGCCGGGCCCCGTTCGCGGAGCCGGTGGGCAGGCACTGGAGCTGGACACCCCTGCTGGCCGCCCGTGCCCGGCTGTTGCTTGCCCAGGGGCAGCCGGAGGCAGCGCTGGCCGACCTGGAGGAGTGCGGCCGCCGTCAGACAGAGGGCGGCTACGACAACCCCGCTCTGGTCCGCTGGCGTTCCAGAGCCGCCCTGATCCACCAACGCCGCGGCGATCCTGCCACCGCGGTCCGTCTGACCCATGAGGAACTGGAGCTCGCCCGGGCCTGGGGCAGCCCCCGTACCCTGGCCGCGACCCTGCGCACCCTCGGCCGCCTCACCACCGGCCCGGATGCCATCGACACGCTGACCGAGGCGGTCACACTGCTGGAAGCGACACCGGCCCGCATCGACCTCGCTTCGGCCCTGACCGACCTGGGCGAAGCGCTGTATGCGTACGGACACATCGAGGATTCCCGCACCCGTCTCCGGCGGGCCCTCGACCTCGCCGAAACCTCGCACGCCCGGCCTCTGTCGGAACGCGCCCACCGCGCCCTGGTCGCCACCGGCGCCCGCCCCCGGTGCAAACGGCAGTCGGGCGTATCGGCACTCACCGCCAGGGAACGCCATATCGCCACGCTCGCTGCCCAGGGGCTGACCAACCAGCAGATCGCCGAGACGCTGTACATCACCCGCCGGACCGTGGAATTCCACCTCACTCGCGCCTTTCGCAAACTTGGGATCGGTACGCGAAGAGACCTCCCTCGAGCGTTGACCGACGTCGATGGCCAGCCGTTGACTTCCCGAGCAGGAATCGTCTGAGCGACTGTGCCGGTGCGTCAGCACGAGCCCGACCTCAAGCCGGCTGCAGGCTGTCTCCGGCAGCACCACGACACAGGTGACTGCGCACCACCGCATCACATGACACCACACCCTCCCAGGGACCAACGGGCATGATCGGTGAGAGCCCCTGTGTGGTCCGTAGGTTTTGGTGCTGCCCTCCGAAAGTACCTGTCCGACGGGCCCCATAGAGAGCCACAGCAGTACCCCCTTTCCATTGCCGACCCGGCGACGCGCGGCATTGACTGCGACCAGCGGTTGTCCGGGCGGCCTTCTCACCGCCGCAACGCTGCCCAGACTGTCGCCCGTCGGTATTCCATGGGGCGGCAGTTCGAGACGCCCAACTGAGAGCCGACTGAGACCCGACGGAGAGGGAACATCTCATGCCGCCTGCTGCCACCCGATTCCGACCTTCACACATGCGCACTCCCCAGCGGCGTACAGAACTGCAACGGGGCGACAGAGCCTCCCTCCAAAAGCCTCGGCAGATCGACACGCACGGGAACGCCGATTCCGTCGACGCCCACGGCCAGGGAGGCGGCACTGAAGCCGTAGTGTGGGCCGACCTGCCCGATGCCGCACTCATCGTGAGGTTGCGTATCCCTGCGACATCAGTACCGACGGACCGGCAGCCACCCGTACCGACGGAACAGCGGACGGGCGCGGAGGACCCCCGGGTCCGCCGGAAGCGCATCCGGGAAGCTGCGGCCGAGCTGCGCAGACGTCACTTTTCCGCCCTGCTCGACTATGCCCGGCTGTGTGCGGCCGACAAATCCGCACCAGCCCTGGCGCTTGAGTCCTTCCATCGCGCAGTGCGCGACATTCGTACTGCGCCGGACACGGCGCAGCCCCCGCCTCACCACCTGTTCCTTCTCGTCCAGCAGACCGCCGAACTGTGGGCCGGCACGGTACGCCGCGGAGAAGTCGCCGCCGACTTCCTCGAATGGCTGGACCGGAAGACGCACACCGTCCCCGCCCATCCAACCGTCGCGCAGCCCACCGTGAACACCAGCTCGACGACCTGGGACATCAGCCCTACGACTTGGGCGTTCCACCAACTCCCGGAGCGCACCCAGGCCATCCTGTGGCACACCGTTGTGCAGCAGCGCGCTCCCGCCGAGACCGGCCGCACCCTGGGCATAGCCCCCGAGAGCCTGCCCGACCTCCGGCAGCGCGCTCTGGAACAGCTTCGCCACGTCTGCCTGCGCGTCCACGCCGAACTGTCCGGCAACGAGCAGTGCCGCCACTTCAGCTCTCTCCTCGACGTCAGCACCCGCAGCGCAGGAGCCTGCCCCGGTGACGGCCTCGAACAGCATCTGGCGACCTGTCCTGTCTGTTCCCAGGCCCGCTCCCAACTCGCCGGCCTGCACGAGCAGCCGGACGCGACGCTGGCGGAGGCCCTCCTCCCCTGGGCCGGTGCCGCATACGCAGCCGCCGCTCGACGCCACGCCGCCTCCGTGTCCCGCGTCGCACCGGCACCCGCCCAGCGAGGGCTCCGTCGTCTCGCCCACGCGGGCCCCGCAGCGAGCATCACGGCGGCCGCAGGGTTCCTCGTGGCGGCTGCCGCCGTCATCCACCTCCCAGTGCACGGCCACTCCATCGGCGCCGCAGGCCCTGTGTCCGCGGTCCCCACACCGGAGAGCTCACCTCACCCGACCAGGGCCCCGCTCCCGTCCTCCACCGAGGCAGGGGACTTCTCAGACACCGCCAAGCCCAGCTCAAACCCTGCGGACAATGGGGCCGACAAGAAGGCTCACCCCTACGGGGATGGCCGGGCTCACCAGCCGGTTCACACCCCAGATCACGCAGGCTCCGTCCCGCACCGCTCCGCCGCCCCTGTGGGCCCGCCCGCCTCGGCTCATGCACACGGGCAGCTCCACGCTGCCGCGGATCTCGACGGCGGGACCCTCCGTGCCGACACCCGGCACAGCCTCCGCCTGGACCGGTGCCGGCCTGGGGCCGCCCTGCTACAGCACCAGCCACACATGGTGCGCGTGAGCATCCATTGCACCGCCGTCCAAGGATCAATACCAACACCACTTCCGGTTCATCGACTTGGGACCACCAAGGACGACATCACGTGGGTGTACGAAAAAAGGGTGTCTCTGTGGCTGCGGCCGTGCTGGTGACCTGTGCTGTCGCGTCAGACGGGACCCCAGCCACCGAGCGGGCAAGACCGTCGCCCATACCTACACCCGTGCCGGGCCGGACCTGTTCCTGTGCCAACGTCGCGTGGCACTCTCCTTGCGCACGCTCGCACGTAACTCAGCCGTCCGGCGGTTGGCCCTACGAACAGACCACTGTCGCGGAAAGGTGCGGCCGCCGCGGTCTCCGTCCCTTCCTTCTTCCCTTCGGTGCGCCCAACCGTTCCCAGGCCCCGGCGATGCTCGGCCAGCTCAGGCAGCCCGTCGACGATATGTGCCGGAGTCGGTTCCCTGCCGCTGCCGGCGAGCTCACAGTTCATGGCCGTCCCACACCGCGCCCCTTGCTGAGCCGTGCCACGGCTTGCCCGCGAGGTGAGCACTTCCTCGCCGCAGTCCTGGCCGCGGCCGACGCCGAGACCACGTGATCCTCCAGGCATGCGGGTGGGGATCACGGGTCATCGAGGGCTCAGCGCGGATGTGGAGGCGCGGGTGCACGCGATGCTCACCGATGCGGTGAGCGGGTACGACCCGGCCGAACCGAAGGCTGTCTCATGCATCGCGGACGGCCCCGACGCGTAGTTCGCCGAGGCCGTGCTTTCCGCCGGCGGACGCCTTGAGGTCGTCGTCCCGGCAGCCCAGTACCGCGAGGGCCTACCGGAATGGCATCACCCCACCTATGACGCCCTGATGGCCCGCGCGAGCGACGTACACGAGACCGGCATGACCGTTTCCGACTCCACCGCGCACATGACCGGCCCGGAAACCCTCGTCGGCCTCGCTGACGAACTGGTCGCCGTGTGGGATGGGAAACCCGCATGGGGGTACGGCGGGACGGCGGACGTCGTTGCGTACGCCGAGCGGACTGGTGTCCCGGTGCGGGTGTTGTGGCCGGAGGGCGCCAGCCGCTGACCAGCGCACCACCGCGGCAGCCTGCTCCCACTCGTGGGCCGGGCCACTTTCGTGCGAACTGCGGATCAGTCGCCCGGGCGGTCGTGGTCCGTCCGGGACCACAGATCTGGCCGTCGGCAGCCGACTGCGCGTACACCACCACGAGCGGGGCGGCCGACGGGCGCCAGTCTTCGTGCACGGGCAGAACGGCCGATTACCTCTTCTGCGACAGACGGGTCCGGCGGCGCACCCCCGCGCATGCAGGGGTGCGCCCGCCTCCTGGCACATCTGCACGGGGCGTTGGCTGCTCCTGCTGGCCAGGACCTCTGATCGGCGTAACAGCCGCCATATTCATACCGCGGCAATCCAACCGCTTCAGCATCGGTGTAGCGCGCGAGAAACTCTTTCTCGCTCTCGCAGACGCGCTCGGCTACCACCACCCGACTCCTGAACGAGACCGGCGAGGCATGCAGTCGCTACGCCGCCGCAGATCGCCATCGGTCACCAACAGGCTGGGGTCTCCGGGGATCTGGCGACAGTCGAATACCAGAGCCCACCGGTACCGAGGCTGACTCCCCTACACGTAGCAGCCGTTGACCGTCGCCGCGAGGTCGTCCATGGCGTCCTTGATGGCGTTCGGTTCGACCGTGGCGCCGTTCTCGACAAAGGAGAACACCTTCCACTTGCCGTCCTTGCCCTGAGTCAGACCGCTCAGCGCGATGGCGCCGGTGAGGGTGCCGGTCTTCGCGTGTACCTTGCCCACCGCGCACTTGGAGTGGGCGTCGTCGAAGCGGCCGTACTCCGGGCCGAGCGTGCTGCCGGCCTCGCCGGAGACGGGCAGGCCGTCGAGGATGGAGCCCAGGGTGTGCGCGTAGCGTGGCTTCGTCAGCAGTTCGAGGATCTGCGCGAGGGTGGCGGCCGGGATGCGGTCGGACCGGGACAGGCCGCTGCCGTCGTAGAGTTCGAAGTTGTCGAGTGAAACGCCGTACACCCGGTTCAGCACCCGGCGCACGACCTCAGTGCCGCCCTCGAAGGTGGCCGGGCGGCCGGCGCCCAGGGCCGTCATCCGCAGCAGGGTCTCGGCGATGTTGTTGTCGCTGTGCTTGAGCATCGTGTGGACGATGTCCGACAGCGGCGCCGACTT
>NZ_JBEXYL010000155.1:0-13545 GCF_040630895.1 Streptomyces sp. NPDC005728 | reverse complement strand
ACCGTCGTGTGGATGGCCGCGCAGGCGCGCGCCCACATGAAGGCCAAGATCTTCTACGTCGACCCCGACTCCGCTGCCGTTGTCGCGTCGGCCGGCCGGAAACCTCCGGCAGTCCACTCGCTCCGCCCTCAAGGGTCGATCGGCCCCGGCCGGGGCCGGGTGGCCCCTGCAACCACCGCCGCCGCGCCCGCAGGCTGGAGGCGGAGTCCCCGTCCCAGGAGGTGGAGGCCATGCTCCTCGTCGTCGGCGTCGACGGCTCCGCGTCGAGTCTGAGGGCCGTGGACTGGGCGGCCGACACGGCCGCCCGGCGTGCGGCGTCGCTGCGGCTGGTGCACGCGTCCCTGTGGGAGCGCTACGAGGGCGCCTCGCTCGGCGTCGGCCCCGACCGGCCGTACGAGCAGGTGCTGGCCGAGGACATCGTCGAGACCGCCGAGCGGCGCGCCCGCGACCGGCAACCCGGCGTGCGCGTCACCACCGAGGTGCTGCCCGAGGAACCGGAGAGCGCACTGGTACGGGAGAGCCGCACCGCCCTCGCGGTGGTCCTGGGCAGCCGCGGCCGCAGCGGTCTGAGCGAGGCGCTCCTCGGCTCCGTCGGCGTGACGGTCGCCGGGCGTGCGCACTGCCCGGTGATCGTCCTGCGCGGCAGCCACGACAACCAGGCACGCTCCGGAGCACACGGTCGGATCGTGGTGGGCGTCGCCGACGAGCCGGCGGGCTCGGCGGCGGCCCTGCGCTTCGCGGCCGAGGAGGCCCGCCTGCGCGGGGTTCCCCTGGAGGCCGTACACGCAGGGCGCCACCGGGCCGTCGGCCATCTGCTGGGGAGCGGAGAGCCGGGCCGGCCACAGAAGGGGGACGTCGTACGGGCGCTGTCGGAGGTGCTGGGCGATGTCCCGGACGGCCTGGAGGTGCGGCAGCGCTCCGCCGCAGGCCGGCCCCGTGACGCTCTGCTGGCCGCCTCCTGCGAGGCCGACCTGCTGGTCGTCGGGGCCCGGCGCCGCCCGAGCCGCTTCGGACCCCACCTCGGCCGCGTCGCCCACGGGGTGCTGCACCACGCGGCATGCCCGGTGGCCGTGATACCGGAACTTTCCCGACATTGACCACACACTTGCCGACAACCGACGACGACTTCCGGAGTCCTCATGCCCCAGGCCGCCCACCCGGACGCCACCGCACTCACCGACGAGGAACTGCGCACCCTGGACGCGCACTGGCGCGCCGCCAACTACCTCGCCGCCGGCCAGATCTACCTCATGGCCAACCCACTGCTGACCGAGCCCCTGAAACCCGTGCACATCAAGCCCCGGCTGCTGGGCCACTGGGGCACCTCGCCCGGCCTGAACCTCGTCCACACCCACCTCAACCGGGTGATCAGGACACGCGGACTCGACGCCCTGTGCGTGTGGGGACCCGGGCACGGAGGACCGGCGGTCCTCGCCAACTCCTGGCTGGAGGGAAGCTACAGCGAGATCTACCCGGACGTGTCACGGGACGCGCCCGGCATGGAGCGGTTGTTCCGGCAGTTCTCCTTCCCCGGCGGAGTGCCCAGCCACGTGGCCCCCGAGACCCCCGGATCCATCCACGAGGGCGGCGAACTCGGGTACTCGCTCGCCCACGCCTACGGTGCGGCCTTCGACCACCCGGACCTGCTCGTGGCCTGCGTGATCGGCGACGGCGAGGCGGAGACCGGAGCGCTGGCCGCCTCCTGGCACTCCAACAAGTTCCTCGACCCGGTCCACGACGGCGCCGTGCTGCCGATCCTGCACCTCAACGGCTACAAGATCGCCAACCCGACCGTGCTGTCCCGGATCCCCGAGCCCGAACTCGACGCGCTGCTGCGCGGCTACGGGCACGAACCCCTCCTCGTCACCGGCGATGACCCGGCCACGGTGCACCGCGCCCTGGCCGCTGCCTTCGACGAGGCACTGGACCGCATCGCCCGGATCCAGCACACCGCCCGCCAGGAGGACGCCGCCGAACGGGCGCCCTGGCCCGTGATCGTGCTGCGTACGCCCAAGGGCTGGACCGGTCCGGCCGAAGTGGACGGCGAACCGGTCGAGGGCACCTGGCGTTCCCACCAGGTCCCGCTGCCGGGCGTCCGGGAGAACCCCGCGCATCTGCGGCAGTTGGAGGAGTGGTTGCGCTCGTACCGGCCCGAGGAACTGTTCGACCCCGACGGACGCCCCGTCGCGGACGTCCTCGCCTGCATCCCCGAGGGCCCGAAGCGGCTCGGCGCGACCCTTTACGCCAACGGCGGCCTTCTCGTGCGCGACCTGCCCCTGCCGGACCTCGACGGCCTCGCCGTACCCGTCGACAAGCCCGGCACCACCCTGCACGAACCCACCCGGGTCCTGGGCGCCCTGCTCGAACGGGTCATGCGGGACACCGGAGCCCGACGGGACTTCCGTCTCGTCGGACCCGACGAGACCGCCTCCAACCGCCTCCAAGCCGTCTTCGAGGCCGGCGGAAAAGCCTGGCAGGCCGAGACACTCCCGGTCGACGAACACCTGGACCGGCACGGCCGGGTGATGGAGATCCTCTCCGAACACCTCTGCCAGGGCTGGCTGGAGGGCTATCTGCTCACCGGCCGGCACGGACTGTTCTCCTGCTACGAGGCGTTCGTGCACATCGTCGACTCGATGGTCAACCAGCACATCAAGTGGCTGAAGACGTCCCGGCAACTGACCTGGCGCGCGCCCGTCGCCTCCCTCAACTACCTGCTGACCTCGCACGTGTGGCGCCAGGACCACAACGGCTTCTCGCACCAGGACCCCGGCTTCGTGGACCATGTCCTCAACAAGAGCCCCGAGGTGGTCCGTGTCTACCTGCCGCCGGACGCCAACACCCTGCTCTCCGTCGCCGATCACGTCCTGCGCAGCCGGGACCACGTCAACGTCGTCGTGGCCGGCAAACAGCCGTGCTTCGACTGGCTGTCCCTGGACCAGGCCCGCGTCCACTGCGCCCGCGGCGCCGGCATCTGGGAGTGGGCCGGCACCGAGAACGGCGGGGAACCCGATGTCGTCCTGGCCTGCGCGGGCGACGTGCCCACCCAGGAGGTACTGGCCGCCGCGCAGTTGCTGCGCCGGCACCTGCCCGGCCTGGCGGTGCGGGTGGTCAACGTGGTCGACATGACCCGGCTGATGCCGCACGAGGCCCATCCGCACGGGATGAGCGACCACGAGTACGACGGCCTGTTCACCGCCGACAAACCGGTGATCTTCGCCTACCACGGCTACCCGTGGTTGATCCACCGCCTCGCCTACCGCCGCACCGGACACAAGCACCTGCACGTGCGCGGTTACAAGGAGTCCGGCACCACGACCACACCGTTCGACATGGTCGTGCGCAACGACCTCGACCGGTACCGGCTCGTGATGGACGTGATCGACCGCGTGCCCGGCCTCGCGGTGCGCGCCGCCTCCGTACGGCAGGCGATGGCCGATGCCCGTACCCGCCACCACACCTGGATCCGCGAGCACGGCACCGACCTGCCGGAGGTCGCGGACTGGAGCTGGCACAGCTGACGGCGGACGGCTGATGGCGTACGCCGGCCGCGGTCAGCCGGGCCGACGCGGCAGACCGGAGCCGAACGAGGCCACCCGGTCTGCCGTCGATCACCACGACGAGCCGGATCGCCGGCACGATGCAGGCCCCTCGGCTCAGAAGGACTCGTGGGTCCCTGGCAGCCAGGTCCGCGGGAGCCCCGGCAGCACCTCGAAGACATTCCGCAGGCCGGCGGTCCGCAGCGTCCGCAGGAAGGCCGGGCTGTCGGCGACCAGCCGCAGCCGGCCCCGGCGGGCCAGTGCCCGGTTCCGTGTCCGGCACAGGACCCCGAGCCCGGCGCAGTCGATGAACACGACCGGCCGCAGGTCGAGCACCAGGTCGGGACGCGGGTGCGCGGTCAGCGCGTCGAGCCGTTGCGACAGCGCGGGCACGGTCAGCAGGTCGATCTCGCCGTGCAGCGGTACGAGGGTGGCCGCGCCGTGCAGCGGTATGGCGATGCCCGCGCCGTGCAGCGGTATGGCGGTGCCCGCGCCGTGCAGCGGTATGGCGGTGCCCGCGCCATGCAGCGGTGTGGCGGTCGCTTCGCCGGGCGTGTGGTCCGCGGGGAGCGGGACCGCTCCCGTGTGCTCCTCCGACATGTCAACAGCCAATCGATCTCGTGAGCGGTAGGGAAGGGCCGATCGGCCCCCGCCCAGGGGCCGTCCGGGGCACTGCGGGACGCCGTCAGCCGGCGATCCCCGCCGTGCCGCCCGAATCCGTGAGGAGGACCCCGGTGACCAGGTCGGGACGGATGCGTACCGCCTGGTCCATGCCCTGCTGCGGCGCCCAGGGATGCAGCAGCCCCCGGATACGGGCCAGTTCGCCGGGGTCGGTCACCAGCCGGGCGTAGCCCGTGACCACCACGCTCCAGCCCAGGTGGGTCACCGGATCGATGGCGTCCGCCTCGTAGGCGACGACGACACCGGCGCCGGCGGCCCGCTGGGCACGGGAGGTCAGGGCCGCGCCTTCGTGCGTGCGGATGACGATGTCGCCGCCGTCCAGGACGTGGTTGACCGGGCGGACGGTGGGCAGCGCCTGCAGGGTGAAGACGATCCTGCCCAGGGTCACGCTGCCCAGCAGCCGCAAGGCCTCGGCGCGTTCGAGGTCGATGCGCCGGGACGTCGGGCCGTGGTCACGGATCATGGCTGGCTTCTTCGCGGGTGCGTCGTTCTCGCCTCATCGGTCTCGCGGCTCCGTCGGAGCCGGGGCGAGTCGGGCGGAGCGACACCGCGGGGGATCGGTGCCGCTCCTGCCTTCACTCTCGCCCGGACACGGCTCCCCCTCCAGTGCCGATCGGGCCTCCTCAAGGGGCCGGACGTCCCTCGGCGACACCGCTCACCTGCCCTCGCCGGCGCGCTCCGGCCCCGGCGTACCGCCTCGGCCTGGGGACCGATACCGTGGCATATGACCCGGTCGGTGGGGGGCCGGGCCGGAGCGGACCTGGAGGAGTGTGGTGGCAGACCCGGGCGAGCCCCGCGTACGACTGCCGCACCTGAGGCTGGACGAGCTGCTGGAGGAGCTGCAGGCGCGGCTCGACGCGGCCCGGGGCACCCGGGACCGGGTGCACAGTCTGCTGGAGGCGGTGCTCTCCGTCGGCCGCGAGCTGGACCTGGAGCAGGTGCTGCGCTCCATCGTCGAGGCGGCCGCGGTCCTGGTGGACGCCGAGTACGCGGCCCTCGGCGTCATCGGACCGGACGGCAGGCGGCTGTCGGCCTTTCACACGGTGGGCGTCGACGAGGAGGAGATCGCCCGGATCGGTCCCTTCCCCGAGGGGCACGGCATCCTCGGCGAGCTGATCCGGCATCCGCAGCCGCTGCGGCTGGCGAAACTCTCCGACCACCCGGCCTCGTACGGCTTTCCGGCGGGCCACCCGTCGATGAACAGCTTCCTCGGCGTCCCGATCCGGGTGCGTGACCAGGTCTTCGGCAATCTGTACCTGACCCAGAAACGCGGGGAGGTGCAGTTCGACGAGGAGGACGAGTCGGTCCTGTCGACGCTGGCCGTGGCGGCCGGTGTGGCCATCGACAACGCCCGCCTGTACGAGGAGTCCCGGCTGCGCGAGCGCTGGTTGCGGGCGAACGCGGAGATCACGCACCGTCTGATGTCCGGCAGCGAACGGGCCGCGGCCCTCGGTCTGATCGCCGACCGGGCCCGGGAGATCACGGGTTCGGCCCTGGCGGCCGTCGCCATGCCCATGGAACACACCGATGCGCTCGCCGTGGAGATCGCCGTGGGCGTGGACGCCGAGGCACACCGCGGGCTGGTGCTGCCCCGGCACGGAACCCTGATGGGACTGGCCTTCTCCGCCGCAGCGCCGGTCAGCAGCGACGACGTCAACCAGGACGAACGGATCTCCCCCGAGCCGGCGCGGTTCCACGGCCTGGGTCCGGCCGTCGCCGTTCCCATCGGGACGAGCGAGGGCGGCGTGCGGGGCGTCGTCCTGCTCGCGCGCGAGACCGGCCGACCGGTGTTCGCGGGCTACGAGGCCGAGATGCTGCAGGGCTTCGCCGGGCAGGCCGCGATCGCCATGGAACTGGCGGAGCGCCGCGAGGACGCCGAGCGGATCGCCGTGCTCACGGACCGCGACCGGATCGCCCGGGACCTGCACGACCTGGCCATCCAGCGGCTGTTCGCCACCGGCATGACGCTGCAGAGCGCGGGCCGTTTCATCCAGCACCCCGAGGCCTCCGAGCGGGTGCTGCGGGCCGTCGACGACCTCGACGAGACCATCAAGATCATCCGCTCGACCATCTTCGGGCTGCGGGCGCGCGAGGGCACCGCCGCCGGCGGGCTGCGGGCCCAGGTGGTACGCGTGGCCGGCGAGGCCGCCCCGCTGCTCGGCTTCGCACCCAGCATGCGTATGGAAGGCCTGCTCGACACAGATGTGCCGCGGGAGATCGCAGACCATGTCGTGGCCGTGCTCTCCGAGGCCCTCACCAACGTCGCCCGGCACGCCCACGCCGACCGGGCCCAGGTGGTCCTGACCGCCGACGGCCACGACGTGACCCTGACGGTCTCGGACGACGGCAAGGGCATCCCGCCCGGCGGCCGCCGCAGCGGGCTGCGCAACATGGCCGAGCGGGCCGAGCAGCTGGGCGGCCGGCTCGAGGTGACCAGCGCCGACGGCGGCGGTACGACGCTGCGGTGGAGGGTGCCCCTGCCGCGGGCGTAGCCCCGGGAGGCCGGCGCCGGAAAGGCCCGCCGGAACGGCTCCGCGCAATGGGCGGGCCGCCACCGACGCGGCCGGTACGACCTCTTCGTACGGCCCGCTTCGGCGTCTTCTGATGGCTCTCTGCGGCATCGTCGGACGGCTCTCTGCGGCATACGGACGGCACCGAGCCGCATCGAGGTGCACGATGGTGGGGTGACGCTCGGCGGCCGGGTGTGCGACACCGCGCTCGTGCCGCTCGCCGCCCGCCCGGCACGAGCCCCGGCGGGCCCCGCGGACGTGTGGTACGCACGGACCGGTCCGCCCCCCGTCACCGGATCTCGATCCGGATCCGCCGGACGCCGAAGGGGCCCGCACGCCCCGACCGGCGGCCGTCGGCACGCGAGAGGAGGCGGCGACCGATGACGCGGACACCTCCCACGAGAGTGACTCGGATGCGGTGGTGGCGATGGCATCGCAACCCGCTCCGGCGGCACAGCGACGTCGTCGAGGCCTGGATCGTCCTCGCGACCTGGATCCTCGTCGTCCTCGGCGGCGCCGTCGCGGGCGCGGCGGCGGCCCTGTCCGTGGACTCGGCGTTCTCAGCGCGGCGCGCCCACGTCCACCCGGTGTCCGCCGTGCTGACCGACGACGCGGCCCGGACCCCGCCGACCGGCAGCGGCTACGACGACGGCCGGGTGTGGGCCACCGTGCGCTGGACGGCTCCGGACGGCTCGGTGCACACCGACCGGGCGAAGGTCTTCCCGGGTGCCCCGGCGGGCAGCGGGCTCAGGCTGTGGACCGACCGCGCGGACCGTGTCGTGGCCCCGCCGGTGAGCACGGCGGAGGCGGCACTCCAGTCGTCCCTGACCGGCGTCCTCGTCGCCTCGTCGACCGGCGCGGCCGTCTGGGCCGGGGGCTGGCTGGTCCGCTCCTGGCGCATGCGCCGGCGCTTGTCCGAATGGGACGAGGAGTGGAAGCGGATCGGCCCCGAGTGGCGGAACTTCAGCAGCGGGGGGACCTGAGGGGGGAGTGGCCGGCATCGCCCGGTGAAAGGGTCCTTGCGCGCCGGTGGCGGGAGCCGGGCGTGCGGTGGTGAGGGCCGTGCCTGGTGGCGGGGACCGGGCGTCCCGTGGTCAGGGCCGCTCCGCGCCCGGTGATCAGACGCGACCCCCGGTGATCAGGGCCGTCGGGCCCACCGCACGAGGCGCGTGTCCTGATGTCGGCGGCGTTCCAGACGTCAGCGGCTCGGCGTGGGCCGCGGGACCGCGCTCATTCCGGGCCACTGCCGTAGGGGCCGTAGAGATCGAGCAGCCGGACCCGCGAGGCGTGCAGCCGCTGCGCCACCACGCGCCCGATCCAGACCGCGACGGCCCGCCCGAACCCGGGGTCGGCGGCGCACATCGCCCGAACCGCCTCCGCGTCGAACTCCCAGGCCCGCAGCGGTGTGGTCGCCTCACCGCCCAGATGCCAGAGGTGGGGCGGGTAGTGCCAGGACCAGCCGACCAGCTCGCCGTGCCCGAGCGACTCGATGACGGCGGGACGGCGGCCGGGCACATGCAGGTCGAGGGCGACGGTGCCGGTCCGCACGATCCAGAAGCGGTCGGCGTGCCGGCCCTCCTCGAACAGCCGGGTGCCGCTCTCGAAGGAGACCTCGCGGGCGAGCCGCATCAGCTGTTCGCGGTGCTCGACGGGCAGGGCCGCGCTCATGGTGGTGACCGAGGTCATCGCTCCGGCTCCCTTCGCTCCCGATCCGCCAGCCCTCGTGGACAGGGGGCTCCTGATCCCAGCCTGTCCGCGTCCGCACCCGGTCACAACGGGCCGCTCGGCCCCACCCGGGACCCTTCGGCCCGGGGGAGGGGTACCGACAGGGGCGAGCAGCAGGCACCCGCGCCGTGCCGGCCGGGGGTACCGACAGGGGCGAGCAGCAGGCACCCGACCGGTGCCGGCCAGGTGTGCTGACATGAGCGAGTCGGACGCGCCCGGGCCGTCTCATCCGCGCAGGGCCTCGAACGCCTGCCGCGCGCCGATCCCGATCGCGAGGTCGATGTCCGGCGCGAGGCCGGCCCGCCGGTCCGCGCGGGTGAGCGCGGCCACGGCCACCCGGTCCCCGGACTCGGCCTCGACCACCCCGATCTCGTGCCGCAGATGGAGGAAGGTGCCCGTCTTGCCGCTCAACCGCACTGTGTCGGCGCGCAGCTCGCTCGCCAGCCGCTGGGTGAAGACCTGGAGGCCCATCAACCGGCGCAGCTCGGCGGTCGCTTGCGGGCGGGAGATCTCGTCTCCCCACACACGCTGCAACAGGTCCACCAGCGCGGCGGCCGAGCCGAGGTTGGCGTGCGCCGGATCCAGGGTCTCGATGGTGTGCCGGCCGGCCCGCTCGTCGCGGACGGCGAGTTCCAGGGCGAGCGAGAAGTCGTTTCCGGCGGCTCCGGCCGCGCATTCGTACATGTGGTTCATCCGGTGCCGGACCCGTATCCCCGCGCACCCCCACGCACGCAGGCGGGCGTCGACGTCCGCCACCGGCACGAGGTCGAACAGCGCGTCGGCGGAGGCGTTGTCGCTTACCGAGAGCATCAGGCAGAGCAGGTCGCCGACGGCCACGGTGGCCGGGTGCCGGAACGCCGCGAGGCCGGTGGGTCCGACGCTGCTCGTGGCCGGGTCGACCGTCACCGGGCGCGCCGGGTCGAGTTCCCCGGCGGCGATCCGGTCCAGTACGACGAGGGCGAGCGGTACCTTGACCACTGAGGCGAGGGGTATCAACTCATCGACGTCGAAGCCGAGTTGCTCGCCTGAGTCGAGGTGGCGGGCAAGGAACGAGCCGCGGATGCCGAGCGCGGCCCAGTCCGCCGCGATCGCCTCGGCGACGTCGAGCAGGGCGCCGTCCCCGGCCACGTGGACCGGGCGGTCGGCCGGTGCCGCGCTCATCCGCGTGCCGCCAGCCGTGCGGAGACGTGCTCGGGCGCGGACCCGGGCCGTTGCGCGTCGGGCACACCGGTTCTGGCCCCGGCCGCCGCCCCGAGCAGCGCGGCCAGCCAGTCGGGCACGTCCGCCGCCCCCCGCTGACGCCGGGTCCCCTGGACGTCGTACCCGCGGTGCAGCGTGGCATCGGCGAGCGGCGCCCACCTCGCCCCGTGCTGCAGCGCGAACGGCTCCGCACACAGCAGGACGGCCCCGCCGGCCAGGGTCTCGGCGAGGGCCGTGGCCGCGGGCCCGGCCGGCCGGACCAGGCTCTCCGGCAGCCCGGCGCGCGCGGCGGCTCGGACCAACCTGTCCTGTGCATACGGCACTTCGTCCTCCGCCAGGGTCAGGAGGGGCAGCACAGCAGGCAGTTCGCCGGTCGTGGCACGGGTCCTGCGGGGACGCAGGTCCTCCAGATGGATCGCGCGCCGAAGCCGGGCGGTCGCTCCGCCGGGCGTCGGCTCCAGGGCATCGGGCGGTGGAGCCGACGCCAGGCCGAGCGGTACCCGGACCGCGGCGTGCTCCGGGGGAACGCGGACCAGGGCGTACGTGAGCGAGCCGTCGGCGAGCCCGGCGACCCGCTCCTCCGGCCCCAGTTCGCGCACACCGAGCGTGATCCCGCGCTCGGTGCCCGCGCGGATGACCCGCGCCAGCGCCGCAGGGGCACAGCCCGCGGGCACCCCGACGGCACGCACCTGCGCCTGGCGGGCGGACCGGGCGGCCTGCCCGAGCCGCTGGGCCCGGTCGAGCACATCCCGCGCGTACGGAAGCAGGAGCATGCCCAGCTCTGTCGTCGTGACCTGCCGTCGCGAGCGGTCGAACAACAGGCCCCCGAAGTGGGCCTCCAGCGTTTTGATGCGGCGGCTGAGCAGCGGTTGGGCGATCCCGAGCCGGTCCGCCGCATGCGAGAAGCCCGACTCGTCGACGGTCGCGACGTACGCCTCCAGATGCGCGAGCAGATCCATCCCACCAGTCATATCAATAAGTTATGACGTGTTCAAAGTTCACTCTTGGACATGAGTGGTGTGCGGCTGTTTCGCTGGTCCCCGTCGAAGATCCATCCAACCGACGACGGACGACCTGGGAGAACTCTGCACATGACCAGTGCCAACCCGCTGCCGCGCCGCCGCCTGTTCAAGGCCGGTCTCGCCCTCACCACCGCCGCCGTGGTCGCGCCCGCCGCAGCGGCGCCGACCGCGTCCGCGGCCCCGGAGCCCGCAGGGGCCGATCCGCACACCGAGTTGAACGATCTGGAGCAGCGGTACGGTGCGCGGCTCGGCGTGTACGCCCGCAACCTGCGCACCGGGCGGGTCGTGGCGTACCGCGCGGGGGAGCGGTTCGCGATGTGCTCCACGTTCAAGGCGTTCGCGGCCGCTGCCGTGCTGCGCGAACACGGGCACTGCGCACCGCTGGACGCGGTGGTCCACTACCCGCCGAGGGACATCCTGTCGAACTCGGACAGGACCGAGGAGCACCTCGCCACCGGCATGTCGGTGGGCGACCTGTGCGCGGCCGCGATCCAGTACAGCGACAACACGGCGGGCAACCTCCTGCTGCGGCAGATCGGCGGGCCGGCCGGACTCACCGGGTTCTTCCGGTCGCTCGGCGACCAGGTGAGCCGGCTCGACCGCTGGGAGACCGAGCTGAACACCGCCCTCCCCGGCGACCTGCGCGACACCACGACCCCGGAGGCCATCGGCCGGAGCTTCGAACAGCTGACGCTGGGCCGGGCCCTGGGCACCGACGACCGTGAACAGCTCGTCACCTGGCTGAAGGGCAACACCACCAGCGCCGAACGCTTCGGCGACGGGCTGCCCGAGGGCTGGATCCTCGGCGACAAGACAGGGACCGGCGACTACGCCACCGCGAACGACATCGGCGTCGCCTGGACGACCCGGAAGACACCCCTCGTCCTGGCCGTGCTGTCCACCAAGGACGCGCAGAACGCGCCCGTGGACAACGCGTTGATCGCCGACACGGCCCGCGTTCTGGCCCGCGTCCTGGCCCCCGGCGAGTAGATCCCGGTGTTCAGATAACTGAATATCGATCAACCACGAGGCTATTGACGCGCACATGGCATCTCTCTACGGTGCGGAGAAAGCGCTTTCCACTGCTGTGACGCTCCTGATGTCCGGCAGTGCAGTTCACGCACCCGAACCACCGCATCGTCGTACCACGGAACGCCGGCACCGCACCCGCCCAGCCGAACCGACCCCTGGAGACAAGCCGATGCACCTGAGACCAGCCATCGCGTGCGCCAGCCTGATCGCCGGCACGCTCGCCGTGCTC
Organism: Streptomyces sp. NPDC005728; assembly: GCF_040630895.1. Classification (NCBI taxonomy): domain Bacteria; kingdom Bacillati; phylum Actinomycetota; class Actinomycetes; order Kitasatosporales; family Streptomycetaceae; genus Streptomyces; species Streptomyces sp. NPDC005728. The sequence continues at coordinate 1,607 of NZ_JBEXYL010000155.1, read as the reverse complement.
TCCGGCACCACGGCGGAGGCCGCGAGCACCCTCCCCCACGCCCGACTCGGCTCGGGCGTGGGGACCCTCATCGAGGCCGAGAGTTCCTCCGCCGTCTGTACCGGCACCATCGACTCCGACTGGGCCGGCTACTCCGGCAGTGGTTTCTGCAACGGAACCAACGCGTCTGGCGCCTATGCCCAGTTCACCGTGAACGCCTCCGCCGCGGGCACGGCGACCCTGCAGGTCCGCTTCGCCAACGGAACCACCACCGCCCGGCCGGCCGACGTCACGGTGAACGGCTCGGCGGCCGGATCGGTGGCGTTCGAGGCCACCGGCGCGTGGGGGACATGGGTGACCAGGACGCTCACCGTGCCGGTCGCCGCGGGCAGCAACACCATCCGGATCAGCCCGACCTCCTCCGCGGGCCTGCCCAACATCGACTACATCGACGCCGAGGTCTCCGCCGCCCCGACGGGCACCGTGCTGTACGTGTCGCCGACCGGCAGCGACGGTGCGGCCGGCACGGAGTCGGCACCGACGACGCTCACCTCGGCGATCAGCCGCATCACGCCCGGCGGCACGATCTACCTGCGTGGCGGGACGTACGCCTACTCGTCGACGGTCACCATCCCGGCCGGCACCGACGGCACGTCCGGTGCCCGCACCACCCTGTCCGCCTATCCGGGCGAGACCCCGGTGCTGAACTTCTCGGCGCAGAGCGAGAGTTCGACGAACCGCGGGATCCAGCTCAACGCCTCCTACTGGCACCTGTACGGCCTCACCGTGGAGCACGCCGGCGACAACGGGATCTACGTCGGCGGCAGCAACAACGTCATCGAGCGCGCGGTGACGGCGTACAACCGCGACACGGGACTGCAGCTCGGCCGGATCTCCTCCAGCACCCCGAGCAGCCAGTGGCCGTCGAACAACCTGATCGTCAGCTCCGAGTCGCACGACAACGCCGACTCCGACGGCGAGGACGCCGACGGCTTCGCCGCGAAGCTCACCACCGGCACCGGGAACGTGTTCCGGTACGACGTCTCCCATCACAACATCGACGACGGCTGGGACCTCTACACCAAGACCGACACGGGCGCCATCGGGCCGGTGACCATCGAGAACTCCCTCTCCTACAACAACGGCACCCTCAGTGACGGCACCGTGAACGCCAACGGCGACCGCAACGGCTACAAGCTCGGCGGCGACGACATCGCGGTCAACCACGTCGTCCGGCACAGCATCGCCTACAAGAACGGCCATCACGGGTTCACCTACAACAGCAACCCCGGCACCATGGCGATCTCGAACAACGTCAGCGTCGACAACGCGGAGCGCAACTTCTCCTTCGACACGGGGACTTCGGTGTTCCGGACCAACACCTCGTGCCGGTTCTCCGTAACCGGTTCCAAGGACAAGACCATCGGTGACGCCGACAGCTCCAACCAGTTCTGGACCGGCTCGAACGGCTCCCGGTGCTCCGCCTACTCCGGCGCCCTGGCCTGGTCCTTCGCCTCGGACGGCCACCTCGTGGTGACCTTCGGCGGGAACGTCGTAACCCCCTAGGGTCTGTCTGTCCCCGCAGCCGCTCACCGCACGGGGCCGGTCTCGCGCACGCACTCGTGCGC
>NZ_JBEXYL010000154.1:0-13843 GCF_040630895.1 Streptomyces sp. NPDC005728 | reverse complement strand
GGTGGTCGTACTCGCGGGCGAGGCGCCCGCGAGTACGACCACCGGCCCGACAACGCGGCCTCCCGCGTCTACTGGGCCTCCACCGCCGGCATGCTCCGCCGTCTCACCACCCCTACCCCCACCTGGCGGGACGACGTGGAGCTGGCCGCGTGAACGTCCACGAACTCCTGCGGCTGCTGCAGGCCGAACACGATGAGACCGCCGCACGAGCCGACAGCCTGCGCGAGCAGATCGAGCGGCTCACCACCCCCCTCGCCGAAAGCCCGCCTGGCCGAGCTCGCCGCCACCCGCAAGGTCATCGACGGCCTCACCCCTCCCGACCACGCAACGGCCCCCGCGGAGACCGCCACCGCTTACCAGCGCATCGTGACCACGTTCAACGAGCACCCCGGGAAGGTGTTCCGCGTCCGCGATCTGCACGAGCACCTCGGCCTGCCCACCGACGACCCCTCGATCAACGTCACCCCCTCCCGCCTGGAACGACTCGTCCGCCAGGGACTCCTCGAACACCCCGGACGCGGCCGCTACCAGAAACGGACTTAACGCCCTCTGAGTTCCCGGACTGTCTCTGATCGAGCAGGCGGAAGCAGCGGGCTGCCGGGCGGTGTTCAGCGGATGCGGGGCGGGGTCATGCGCGCGTGGAGCAGGGTGCTGCGGGTGATTCCGGCGCCGTGTTTGTGTTCCTCGTTGAACAGTGCGGTCAGACCCTTGGGGGCCTTCCAGTGTTCGTGCAGATTGACGGTGGCGCCGAGGTCGTTCAGCAGCGCGTCGACGACGGCTGCCGCCTCGCTGGGCCGGTCGCCCCATCCGTCGCCCCACCACAGGTGTTCGGTCGGCGTGCAGGGTGCGGGGTGGACGTGCCCGTCGCTGGTGGTGATCCAGACGGTGTGGTGGAGCACAATCGAAGCGAGTTCCGCGCCGCTAGCCGGGAGGGACAGCGGGGCGTAGAAGCGCCACAGGGCTTTGCGGCCGTCGCTGGGGATGCGCAGCACAGGCATGTCGGTGAGCGGGTCGATGAAGAACGCCTCCGCCCTGTCGCTCTGGGCGAGGACGGCGTGGGCGGCGGTCGGGTCGCACATCGTGAGCCGCCTGGTCCAACTCTCGCTGATCGTGCCCGGCTGTACGGGGACTTCGGTGACTGCCCCAAAGGGCAGCAAGTCTGGCTCCCGGCCGACGGCGACCTCTAGCGCGGCGACCGCATCCGGGTGGCTGCTCAGGGCGAGCGTGTGCCAGCCGGCCTTGAGGGCCTGGCGGTCACCGTCGCACGGCAGAGGGTGACGGGTGGTGTCGGGCACGGCGGCGATGACGACGGGGGTCGGCATGTCGCCGTATCTCTCCTTGCCGAAGATCTCGTTGTCGTGATCGGTGTCGTCGATGCGGTTGTTGCGGATGCTGTTGGCCATGTCCGTCACGGCCCACCGTGAGGTGATGTCGAAGGTGCCGTTGCGCGCCGCTCGGCGAAGGATCTTCTCATTGGCGTTGGACGGTACCTCAACGACGGCGGCCGGGGCGCCGGGCTGCCACTGGCGGATCAACTGCGGCTGGCGCAGCACGTCGGGCCACCAGGGCAGGTCCTGGCCGGCAAGAGCGGCGACGTTGCCCCAGCCGGCTTCGTACTCGATGCCCGGGTGGGCGGTGTCGGCAGCGACCAGGGCCGGGCCGGTGATGCCCGTGTCCCCGTACAGGGCGCAGACGGTGACGGCGTCGTCCGGGCTCCCGCTGTCGGCGATGGCGGAGGCGACGTCCGTGGCGGTCCTGCGGTCGTCGTTGTATACGATGCGGATGGTGCCGAGGGTGGTGTGCCAGTCCAGCGCCGGTCCCCTCACCGTGTCCTTGTATCCGGCCCACCGGCCGGGTAACAGGTCATCAGGCAGCGGGCCCAGCAGCACCGCGCCTCGGTGGGCGAACTCCGGTGTTTCCGCTGCCCATTGGTAGACCTCGGTGCCGTCCCAGACCTCCACGGGCTCCTTCTTGTCGCTGAACGCCGCAAACGGGTTGTGAGGCTTCTCCGTCGACTCCGGAAACTTGTCGTACTTCCGTACCAGCCGCCACAGACCGAACGTGTTCACGCCCAGCAACTGCTGCACTTCCGCCCTGGACAGATAGCTGCTGCTCACGCCCATGCCGATGCTCCTCACCGTCCCGGAACCCATGATGGCCCCAGGCTCAGATCATGGGACGGACCGGCAGGGCGGCACGCCGGAAGTGCCACTCCCTGCCCGGTTCCCCACCCGCATTGACTGAGAAAGCGCCCTTGCCGAACCCGCCGGAGGGCTTGCTACCCAAGTACGCCGTGGTCTGCAGCACAGGTGGCAGCGGCACGGCGGCCTCCGCCACGGCTTCCCGGGCGACGGGTTCCCTCCGGGCCGACCCAGCCCGATCGAATCCACCGCGTGCGCCGGCAGCCGACACGCCGATTATCAACGCCCAAGCCTGCAACGGGGATTGCACCTGCCTGCCCGGATCCACTGCCTTGGCCGCCGCCCGCACGCGACCATGAACGTCCTCAACGGCCCCGCACAGACCGTCAGCGGCGATCCATGGGGCGGCGCTCCCCGCTCCTTTGCGCGCTGTCGACGGCCATTGTCGCCCGCGCCACCCGCACCGTCTCCGTCGGGACTGAGGCTAGCGGCTGCTCTCGTCCCAGAAACGCCGGGCAGAGTTGAGCCTGGCGGAGCTGGAAGCCTGCGCCGGCGAGAAAGACATGGCGGCCGTCGAGCGGGGAACCGAGTCAAGCCCCGTAGCGGCGGCCGTCACTTGGGTCCTTCGCCCGCCCCTGTATCGCGACGAAAGGCGCCTGCCCTGCCATCGGGTCTCCGCCGCCAGGGCAGGTGTGCTAGTCGGCCCGAGACCCGTTCGAACGGCCGCGCAGCAGGGCGAACACCGCCACGGCCAGCCCCAAGGCAGCGATGACCAGTGCGGCTACACCGAGGTCGCGGGCGGTAGAGTCACTGGCCGACGCAGTCGGCTTGGAGTTGCCGGAAGTCTTCGGGCTCGATGGCGAGGCGGGTGAGGTGCCGCTGTCTTCCTCAGGGGCTTTGGCGGTGAGCTTGAGAACGGGGGCTGGGTTCTCCGGCTCCTCGTCACCGGCTGGTTCCTCGATCCAGCGGACGACCTTGCCGTCCGAGTAGGTCTGCAGGGTCTTGAATGTCAACTGACCGGTGTTGTCGGGCAGCTGGCCGAAGGCGACGTCGAAGTCCTCGTACTGTCCGGCGCCGATCTTCCCGCCGGTGAAGGTGATCTGGGAGGCGGCTTCGGTGATGGTGCCGTCGTCGGTCTTGACGGGCGTCGTGAGCTTGGTGGTGGTGACCTTGGCGGTCCAGCCGTCCTGCGGGTGGACCAGGACGCCGAGGACGGGGTGGTCGGTGGGCAGGAAGACCTGCACTTTGGTGGTGGAGGCGTTGTCTTCCTCGTTGGGGACCCGGAAGGTGAGGACGCCGTCCGTGGCGCCCTTGGCGTAGCTCTCGGGGTGGACGGTGACGTGCGCGGAGGCGACGCCGGCTGCGGCGAGGAGTCCGGCGGCGGTCAGGGCGGCGACGACCGCGGCGCGGCGCAGGGGCGTGGGGGGGTTGGGCATGAGGTGATGGACTCCGTCCGGGAGGCAACGATGTCGGGGGGATGTAGATCGCGCACAGTATCCGTCTCGACGACCTGCGCTGGTGAACGGCACGCCTCAGCCGTACCTGCTGGGTCGATGCGTTGAGATGGTTCGTCCTTGCTTTTCAGCCGTTGGGTTTGGGGCTTGATGCGGAAGTGGCTGAGGCCCTTGTCCAGCAGGTGCTGGTGCATGGCCTGGCCGAACTCCTGACCGTTTGCCGGTCTGGACCTGTTCGACGACAGAGGGGGCCGGGGAACTGGATCGCGGTCCTCTGCTTGTTGCGTGGCAGGCGCGTAGCTCCCTCGGCCAGGTGCAGTTGTCGACGGCGGTATACGGGCAGTGGCGCCGCCGCATCACGATGGGGCGAAGCAATCAGGTGGGGTGCGAAACAGGCCGGGGCCTGCGGTATGTCTGCCACTCAGGGGAGTTCGGCGGTCTCGATTCCGGGGTGGACCGTGTGCAGCTCGGCAGGGTGGTCGGCTCTCCCAGGGCTTGCCCGTCGCAGTCCCCGCCTGGGCCATGGCCGCCAGCCTGACAGCCACCCTGGCCCTCGGGGCCCTTGCCGGCCTCTACCCAACCGTCCGCGCATCCTGCCTGCCACCCACCGAAGCACTGGCAGCGCCATGACCTGGTACGGACAGGGCAGCTCGCGCCAAGACGATGCCGAGCCGCGGATGACGAGTGGGTCCGCACGGCCCACCAGCGGCGTGCCCGTGCTGTCCGCCCTATGTCCTGGTCCCTCTGCTTGTTCTCCAGAGAGAGGGTTTAACGCAGACCGGGGCGGCCGGGTGCCGCGCCGGTAAATCCTGCTGACAGGGCAGGTGTCACCGGCGTCCCGGTCGGTCATCTACTGGATGTTGAGGACGGCGACGAGCCGCATGCGGTTGCATTCCTGCATCGTCGGCGGGTGTTGCTCCGATAGAGCGCGTTCCAGTTGGACGAGATAGGGCTCGGGGGCAGTCAGCGGTTTGTGCCGGGGGGATGCCGTGTGGTCGCGTCGCTTGCGTTCGGCCTCGGAGACGACACCCACCCAGTCCGGACCCATGTGGTCGATGAGCCGCTCGCGCAACACGCGGCGCTGGGCGGGAGTGGTGCCCCCCCATACACCTGCGACCGTCAACTCGGGGTTTGCCAGGGCCCACTTCAGGCAGCTGCGTACGACTGGGCAGGCGGCGCACATGAGCCGTGTTTTGCGGATGGCGTGCTGCCGGGCACCTTGGCCGGCTAGGCCTTCCAGGGCGAACAGCTTTGGCTCGGTCCGGCAGCGCAGAGTCTCTTCAGTGCGGGGAAAGGGGATCCGCACATCGGCGAAGATGCTCGGGAAGACGGGAACATCGGAACGGCTCACGGGCCTCCTCCAGATCCGGACGAAAAGAGAGACGAAAACGGGGCTGAAAACAACGTGAATCGGCTTCTAGCGCCCAGCCGGCGCATAGAACGCTCATTCCCCCCTGGTCCGACATATGGCGAGGCGTAGCTCGACTCCGCCCTGATCCTTCACAGTGAAGCCTCGCAAGGGGAACAACGCACATGCGTAAGTGGGATATCCACCTGCATTTTTTAACGCGGCGCAAAACCAAAGTAACAGCTACGCCAGCGACTTCGACGACATGCGCACGTCGCCTTGCGTACCGCTTCCAACGGACCATGACCGGCCAGGACTCGACCGCGTGACATTGCCCACGAGCCTGCTGTTGTGCACCTGGGCAGCTAACTGAACTTCAGTATTTGCCCGTTGGAGTTGGCACGCTTGGGGTGACTGGTCGGCGTTTCCATCTCATTCTCCTGGACGTGACTTTGACAGGTTCTGCAGCCTTCGGTCCTGAGCGGCAAGGGCATGCCATTGAACCGGTGGTATGAAAAGGGGGGCGTCGGGACCCGTGGAGAGCACCCGCGTATCCGCGCTCTGCTGAACCCTGCTCAGCCCGCGGTCGAATTTGCCCTGGACAGCGATGTAGAACGGAATGAAGCCACGGACTGTGGGGGCTGTCAAGGGCTGGATTCACCACGACGGCATGCACAGTCCGCTCCGAGTCTTTGCCTCGGATGCGGTGACCAGTGACGGCGGCTCACGATGCCGTGCGAGGACCGGCATGGCACAAGGGCACCTGTAGGCATGGAGCGGCCACCGACCCACCCACCCCCGCCTGGGTCCTTCCCGCTTTTTGACCACGGCTCGTCGGGACATCCCTGGGGTGACATCTGCGGCGTCGTACCACCGGAGTGGTATGCGAGGTGACGCCTACAGCCGGATGCGGCCGAGGGCCGGCGCTTGGGATGCTGGTGAAACGCGCTCAAGGGGAGGTCCAGTGCCGATGTATGGGTGGTACACGGCAGGGGAGCCCCGGGTGCGCTCGCGGCAGCAGGTGCGCAAAGCGGTGCCTGCGCTGGTTTCGGCGGCGACAACGCCGACGCTCACCGGACCAGCGCCGGCCGCGTCCTGACTGCGGCACCACTGCTGGGCCCCGGACAAGCGCCGTCCGGGGCCCAGCGACCCATGGGGCTGGCCGCCGGCTCCTGATCCAACTCCTTCTTCAACTCCCATGACCGAGGTACTGTGCCAGGCCGTGTTCGCCACGGTCACCGGGCATCTCCCTGAACCCGGCTGGTGTCGAGGGCGCAAGACCCGCCGAGGCGCTGCCTCAGCAGGCAGCCTGAGCCAGGAATCTCCTCCTTCAGGGAGAAGAGCAGTCAACGCCTTTCGGTGTGGCCTCCTCCTCCCCCGGATCGTGCCAGGCCTCGTCGCCCCCAGAAGCCGTTGTCCGGCTGTGGGGCCATCCGGTTCCTAGGCTGTCGGCACACCCTCAGCCCGGTCAGGGCCTCGATCCACGAGAGCGGGCTCGCCGGAGACCCGTGCGAGGCGACGCCATTGCAGGCACCGGCTGCGATGGCCGCCGGATTCGTGAGCCTGGGCAACATCGCCGTGCCGTGGCCGTCACTGCTGACGCGGGGCCCGTCCGACCCGGGAGCAAGCCAAGAGGCCCAGCCGTGGGGCAGCAGCCGCACGGCCCGGCTGCGGGCCTGTAGCAGCAGGCACCCAGTCGCCGTAACGCTGTGCAATGAATTGGATGCAGAAGGTGCAAGCGCGCCCCCTGCAGCCCGCGGCAGGGCTCTTGTGTCGTGCGGCGGTAGTGGACCCCTCTGTACCACTGCGGTGGTACATCCCCTATCCGTACACCCGGGGTGGTGGCTGAAGTGCCCTCCGCCGGGAGACGCGATCCCGGTCCTTGTCACGAGAGCCTGGCGTAAGCACAGAATTCCACAAAATCGGAGTACATACTCCCAGCTCAGAGACCCCAAGGAAACACCATGTGCACCTGGATCGTGACCATGCCCATCCAAACGCTCGGCGGCGCCCGCGGACACCAGCACTACGTCGTCGAAGGCACGGATGTCGACAACGCGCTGGAGGAGGCCCTGCGGGAGGCCGAAAGCCGTGTGGCCTGCGCCCACCGACGCGAAGCCCTGATCAACGTCCAGGACGCCATCATCGCCCTGGCCCAGATGGATTCCCTCCAACCGGATGTCACGGACCTCTGGCACTCCCCATACGGTCACCCCTCGCACTGAAGGAAACCCAGATGGACACCACACCCGTCCGTGCCCGGGGACACGCCACAGCCGCTGATCTCAAGAAGCACCTCGCCCCCTTCCCCCGCTTCAGTGGCGCCGAGCCATGTCAGGACGCCGACTACCACCCGAACCTGTGGAGCAGCGGTAACTCCACCGACCGGGCAACCGCCCAGCTGGCCTGCCTGAGCGGCTGCCCCACCCGCGAGCAGTGTCTGGCCTGGGCGATCGATCACCCTGCAGAAGCCGGTGACAGCATCTGGGCGGGCACTACAAGAAACCGCCGACAGACGCTGCGCCGAGAGTTTTCCGCCACAGCCACCAGGAAGGAGCCGACATGAGCCCCTCGGACACAGCCGTGCTCATGCTCAAGAGCGGCCACCACCCCGGGGACATCCAACGCGCGACAGGCCTGAGTACGGGACAGCTCGCCGCACTCGCCGAAATGCAGGGCCTGTCCCAGACCGCGACCCGCTCCGGAAGCACGCTCGCGAGCATCGACTCGGCGCTCATCCGTGGCCTGGCCGCGCTGGTACGAGCCGAACAGAACGCAAACCAACGACGCGTCCATCGACATACCCTCCGCGTTCGTGAGCTGCTCGGTGAACTGGTCGACCACGAGAGCCGCGTGGTGGACGAGAACCGCATCCGTGCCGAGATCGCCGGCATCAACAAGAAACTCTCGGCGCTGCAGTCGAAGCTCAGCCGCCTCGGACCAGGCAGCACCTTGCTCGTCCGAGCCTGGGCCCAGGACCAGGGCTTTGCGGTCAGCACGTTCGGTGTGCTGTCCACCAAGGTCATCGACGCCTACGAGGAGCACACCCGGATGGCCACCCAGACCGAGCAGGCCCTCGCAATCACCGCGGCCCGTCTCCAGCGTGAGATCGCCAGCCTGAAGCGCAGCCGGACACTCGCGCGCAAGCGGCTGGAGAACTTGACCACCCTGTCCACCGCCGTGGTGCAGTCCTCGGAGGAGGAACCGGGCTGAGCGTGTCTGAAAGATCGTGTAAGTCCGTGACATGACAGCCTGGCTGGGGGCTCGGCCTCGGGCCCGTGGTCAGGCGGATCGGACGAGTCATGGCGGAGAAGACAGAACCGGCCGCTGCGGCGACTGGGGACGCGATGGTTGACTAGGTGGTCGAGCGACTGCTCGACAAGGCTGATGCCTCAGGGGCGGCCCTGCTCGGCGAGGGCGGGCTGCTGACGGAGATCACCAAGGCCGTGCTGGAACGGGCCCTGGAAGCCGAGATGAGCGAACACCTCGGCTATGAACGCGGCGATCGGGCAGGCCACGGGTCGGGAAACTCCCGCAACGGCACCTCGCCCAAGACGGTCCTGACCGATGCTGGCACGGTCACGCTGGCGGTGCCCCGGGACCGCAACGGAGACTTCGAACCGCGTCTGGTCCCCAAGAACGCCCGTCGCCTGGCCGGGTTCAACGACCGGATCCTGTCCCTGTACGCCCGCGGCATGAGCGTCCGCGACATCCGCTCCCACCTCGCCCAGATCTACGGGGTCGAGGTCAGTCCCGACCTGATCAGCAAGGTCACCGACGCCATTGTCGACGAGCTGGTGGCCTGGCAGAGCAGGCCCCTCGATGCCATCTGGCCGATCATCTACATCGACGCGTTGTGGGTGAAGATCCGGTCGGGCTCGGTGACCTCGAAACCGGTCTACCTGGCCGTCGGCGTCGACATGGGCGGCCGCAAGGACGTCCTGGGCTTGTGGGTCGGAGCCGAGGGCGAAGGCGCCACCACCTGGATGTCCGTCCTGGCCGAGCTGCGCAATCGCGGCATCGAGGACGTGTGCATCGTCGTGTGTGACGGATTGAAGGGCCTGCCGGACGCGGTCACAGCGACCTGACCCAAAGCCACGGTCCAGACCTGCGTGATCCACTTGACCCGGGCCTCGCTCAGGCTGTCGTCCGTGCGGGACCACCCCAAGCTGGTCCCGGCTCTCAAAGCCATCTACACAGCGCCAACCGAACAAGCCGCCGAGCAGGCCCTCGACGTGTTCGCGGCCTCTGAGCTGGGCGAACGCTACCCGGCGATCGTCCGCACCTGGCGGTCGGCCTGGCCGGAGTTCACTCCCTACTTGGCGTTCCCGCCGACCATAAGGATGGTGGTCTACTCCACGAACATGGTCGAATCGATGAACGCCCGGCTCCGCAAGGCGACCCGCAACCGCGGCCACTTCCCTTCGGAACAAGCCGCATTGAAGGTGCTCTACCTCGCGGTCCGCGAGCAGATCAACCCCAAAGCGCGCGACGCGAACCACGTCGCCGCACACTGGAAAGAGGCACTGAACCAGTTCTCACTGTTCTTCGAGGACCGGCTCAGCATCCAATGAAACCAACCGACTTACACAAGATCGCTGACACGTCCACCGGGCTCGGCCGAGGAGTAGGGCTTGGACGGGCCCGTGGAAGGCGAGCCGCCCGCGCACGTCGTTCGCGCGTTTGGAGGACGACCGGGTCCAGAACACGGCAGGTCAAAGGCCTGCCTCGTCGGCCCAGTGCGGCACGTCATGCCCCTCGTGGTGCGCAGGCCATGCGGGTCCTCGAGGTTCATCACACGTGCGTGACTGCTGGAATCAGCCGTTGCCAAGGCTGAGCTGCGGTGGCGGTGCCGGGCACCGCCGATGTGCTCAGCAGAGAGGGTGCGCGGGGCGCGCATCACCTCTTCGAGGTCTTGGTCAACCCTGGGCAAGGGGCCCTGCGGTAGCTGGAGTGCTGCCCTGGGACTCTGCGGATCGGCTCAACCGGTGATGCCGGGGGCACCTGTTTCGATGTGGCCGACAAAACGCTGGGACCACGCGCTGTCGTTGCTGACGGTGATGGTGATGGTGATGGTGATGGTGAAGTCGTACCCGGTGTCGGCGTAGAGGACCTGGTTGAAGTAGTAGCTGCCCCTGCTGTGGGCGGGACAGTGACGGTCTCCTGGATGCTGCGGTACTGGTCGGACTTGAGGGTGAAGGTGACCGCGGCGTCGTTGTCGTTGTAGAGGTCGAACCAGATGGCCAGAGCACCGTGACCGCCGTCGGCGAAGTAGCTTCTGACCCGGGCGCCCCGGCCGGTGGCGGTGGAGGCATTGCCTTTGAACTGGCGCAGGAAGCGGTTCGGTCCGATGACGGTGAAGTCGTACTTGCCGCTGCCGAAGCCGGATCCGATGTTGAAGTAGTCGCTGGTGCTGCCGCCCGCGTCGACGGTGTACTGCCAGGGCGGATCCCTCCGGTAGGCGTTGAGGTAGAAGGAGAAGTGGGCAGCGCGGGAGACCTGGGCACCCGTGTTCTCGAAGTTGAAATAGGCCTTGCTGGTGCTCCCGGACACGGTGTAGTGATCGAGGTAGACGTTGGGCTGGTAGGGCAGTGCCCTGGCCGGCCGTGTTCCCGCCTCCTGCGCAGGCATGGACGTCGCACTCGGGGCATTGGAGCCGCCGGTGACTCTGCACACGGGACAGGTGGCCACCGTTTGGCCGGCGGGCGCGGGGTCGGGCAGGGCAGTCAGGCCGTAGACCGGGGTGTCGAAGTCGAAGGCGGAGGTGAGGTCGCCGCAGACCCGACGACGCCATGGGCTGATGAGCGAGCAGGGCACCCCGGTCCACCGCTCGAGAAATTGCAGGACCGAGGTGTGGTCGAACACCTCGGAGTCGACCCATCTGCCGCGGGTCCAGGGCGACACGATGTCGTTCTTCTTGAGCGCGGCCCCCGACCAGGGGGAGGGCAAAGCCCCGGGCACGGGACGGGGGTGTGTCAGCCCACCGGCTTCAGGTCATGCGAGTGTCCTCAACACCCCATGAACAGATGATATTTCGTTGTTTGCCTCAAAAGTTTTTACACCGCGGTGCTTTGTGGTGGCGGATGGACTGAGTTGTTTCTCGGCGGCGGACGTAGTGGGGCCGTGTGGGCTGCTCAAGCCGCCCAGGCCGGTCTTTCGACGAACCGACACTCACCGGAGGTCAGGCAACGTTGAGCCATAAGAGGGCCAAGGCGGGCGCGTCCCTGCAAACCGCGCGTTGGAGCGTCGCCGACGGCGGCGCTCGGCCGAGCCGGCCGAGCGCCGCGAGCGACGTCCCGGATCCCGTGGGGTGGTCCGGCGGCCCGGGGTATTTGCGCCGGGCCGTAGGGGCCGTCCCGATCGGGGAGAATCGCGCGGAACCGACAAGGAGCAGCTACGTTCCACGCCGCGTCACGTCCCCGGTCGCAGGCCGGTCCCGGCCCCGCCGGACGGCCGGTCCGCGCCATGCTGTGTCGACGCTGGCCCGCCTCGGTGCGCTGATCGCCCGGCACAGGTGGGGCGTCCTGGCCGCCGCGTTCGTCGCCGTCGCCCTCGCGCTGCCCTTTGGTGCCGACGTGGAGAGCCGCCTGTCCCAGGGCGGTCTCAGCCCTCCACGCTCCGAATCGGCCGTCGCCGATGCCATCCTCACCCGACAGTTCGCCGCGGGACCACCAAACCTCGTCTTCGTCGTCACCGCGCAGAAGCGGGGCACGGTCGATGACGCACGGGTAGCCGATCAGGGCCTGCGGCTGACCCGAGAACTGACCGCCGAACGCGGTGTCGAGGAGGCCGGATCGTACTGGTCGCTCGGTCGGTACGCACGGCTGCGCTCGTCCGACGGCCGTTCGGCACTGGTACTGGTGCGGCTGTCCGGAAACGAGGACGCGGCACGCAAAAGCGCAGCCCGCATCGTCCCGCGCACCGTCGGCCGAGGGGAGGGAGTGTCGGTCAGGGCCACCGGCACTACGGAGGTGCTTCGGGAGATCGACGAGCGCAGCCAGGAGGACCTGTCCCGCGCCGAGCTTCTCGCCGCACCACTGATCCTGCTCGTCCTCCTGCTCGTCTTCCGCGGGCTGGTGGCGGCGCTGCTGCCGTTGCTGGTCGGCGCGATGGCCGTGGTGGGCACGCTGGCGATGCTGCGCGTGCTGAACATGTACGTGCCGGTTTCGGTATTCAGCGTCAACATCACCACAGCGCTCGGCATCGGACTGGCCGTCGACTACAGCCTGTTCATGATCACCCGATATCGCGAAGAACTGGCCACAGGCGCCGAGGTACCCGCAGCCGTCGCTGAGACCGTACGCACCGCCGGCCGCACTGTGCTGTTCTCCGCCGTGACGGTCTCTCTGTCACTGTCGGGCATGCTGCTCTTCCCGATGTTCCACTTGCGCTCCTTCGCCTACGCCGGGATCGCCGTGGTCCTGTTGGCGGCGCTCGGCGCGGTGGTGCTGCTGCCGGCCCTGCTGGCTCTGCTCGGGCACCGCGTGGAGGGCATCGGAGCACGGCGGCGCAGGCCATCACAGCGACGGGGACACCCGCAGCGACACGGACACCGGGCCGCGCACGCGAGGCAGCCCCCCGCGGACCCGCGGCGAGCCGGCGCGGACGGCAGTCCCCGGCGCGGGTTCTGGTACGGGCTGGCGACAACCGTGATGAGACGGCCCCTCCTGCTGTCCGTCCCGATCGTCGCGCTGTTGCTCACTGCCGGGTCTCCAGTCATGCGACTCGACCTGGGACTGAGCGGCGACCAGGTCCTGCCCACGTCCTCGTCGGCACAGCAGGCGGCCCAGCTGTTGCGTACCCGGTTCGGCCCCGGCGCGGGCTCACCTGTCACCATCGTCCTGCCGGCGCTCAAAGCCAGCAGCGTGCGCCACGACATAGACTTGTACGCCGCGAGACTGGCGCTGCTACCAGGAGTGGACCATGTGGACGCGGCGACGGGCACGTACCGCAACGGACGTCGCATAGCCCCAGCCGGACCGGTCTCGCCACGGATCGCGAACGGCGACGGCACCTGGCTCCAGGTGCAATCCGCCGCTGGACCGTACTCCTCGCAGGGCGCTGCCCTTGTTCAGTCCATCCGGCGTGTGCCCGCACCAGGGCAGGCCTTCGTCGGCGGAGACGCCGCCCAACTGGTCGACATCAAGACAGCCCTGCGCGACCGGACGCCATACGCGCTGGGCGTCGTCGCCCTCTCCACCGCGCTGCTGCTCTTCTTGTTCACCGGCGGGGTGCTGCTGCCGCTCAAGGCACTCGTACTGAACACACTGAGTCTGTCGGCTACTTTCGGTGCGCTGGTGTATGTGTTCCAGGAAGGCCATCTGCGGCGCCTGCTGGGCAACTTCGTCGTCACCGGGCAGATCGACTTCGACCTGCCGGTGCTCATGTTCTGCGTCGCCTTCGGCCTGTCCATGGACTACGAGGTGTTCATGCTCGCGCGCATCAAGGAGGAATACGACCGCACTGGCGATAACATCGCCGCGGCGGCCCGGGGACTGCAGGCCACAGGCGGACTCGTCACCGCCGCCGCTCTCCTGTTCGCCGTCGTCATGGCCGCCTTCGCCACTTCGGGGCTGACCCCGTTGAAGGTGCTCGGCACCGGGATGGCGCTGGCCGTGCTCATGGACGCCACCCTCGTACGGGGAGTGCTGGTCCCGGCCTTCATGCGGCTGGCCGGGCACGCCAACTGGTGGGCGCCGAGGCCGCTGGCCCGGCTGCACCGGTTCATCGGACTGACCGGATGACGGCCCTGCCAAGGCGGGGCGAAGGACGATCCGTGCCCAGATGAACGGACGGGAGTACCCGTGCGTACCTGCGCGTATTCACCTGTGCGGGCTGAGCGTCCGGTCATCGGCCGGCCGGTATCTCGAGGGCCCCTGTATCCGTGTCGGCCGCTGTCG
>NZ_JBEXYL010000153.1:0-13884 GCF_040630895.1 Streptomyces sp. NPDC005728 | reverse complement strand
CTCCGCGATCGAGATCTCGTCCTTGTCCAGGCCGGCCCGCTCCAGCTGGCGCGGGCGGCCTCCTGCCGCCGGGGCGGCGGCAGGAGCCCCCATGCGTCGAGGGTCTCGCGGGCCGAAAGGTCGGCGCGGGTCCAGGCGGCCAGTGCGCCGGGGTCGACGGCGCCGGTGTCGGCCAGGTGGCTCTCGTCCAGGCGCTCCTCGACGGCGGACAGGAGCCGGTCCCTGGCGGCGGGGCTCAGCGTGTCGAAACCGCCCCGCAGGGCGGGCAGCCGGTCCAGGAAGTCCCGGTCGGACAGCTCCGAGACCCGGCCCAGCAGCGGCTCCAGCGCGGGGGCCGCCGACTGCAGCAGCTGCCCCGCCGCGGTCAGCAGTCCCGTGAGCCGTGCGGTCAGCGCGGACCGGGTCTCCGGGTCGCAGGCCCCGTCCACCCAGGACGCCACCCGGTCGCCGAAGCCGAGCGGATCCTCGTGCCCGAGCAGCACGCGTACGGCTCCGGCCGCGCCGCGCATCAGCGGGGAGCCGCCGGCGGCCAGCCGGGTGAGCGCGTCGGTGAGCCGGATACCGCCCAACAGGTCGGCCCGGTGCGCGAGTTCCAGCAGAGCGTGGGCGTCGGCGGGATCCTCGGAGCCGGTGAGGCCGTCGACCTGGCGCACGGCGGCGGCGGTGAGCAGCTCGGCCACGGCCGCCGCCCGTACCGTACGGTCCTCGTCGGCCGGGAGTCCCGCGATGTGACCGGTCCGCAACCGGTCCAACAGGGCCAGACCGGCGAGGAGTTCGGGCAGCGTGCCGGAGTTCGGAAGCGCGTCGGCCGATTCTGCGAGCCGCTCGTCCGTCAGGTCCGGCAGACCGCACTCCGCTGCCTGTTCCAGGCCGAGCAGGGTCTGTGCCGCGGTGGGCCCGCCCTTGTCCCGCTCCGTGCGCCGACGTTCCCGCAGCAGGCCCTCGGCGGCCTGTGCCGGGGTGACGCCGCGGACGCCTGCCGCGGTCAGCATGGCCGCCGTCGCCGGTGTCCAGCGCACCTCCCAGCGGGACGTCAGCGCCTCGGCGCCGCCCGCGCCGGTGACCTCCTTCGGCTCCGCGTACGGCACCGCGCACACCGTCAGGCGGCGCAGCAGGAGCTCGCGGCGGCGGTCCAGGTCGGAGCGGAGCGGGTCGAGGCGCAGGTCGCGGGCGGTGCCGGGGCCGGAGTCCGACGGGCCGGGCAGGCCCAGCGCGGCCAGCTCCGCCTCGACCGCGGGAGCGAGCCCGCTGCGCGGCGCGTCCGGCGCCGGACGGCCGGCGCGCGTGCCGACGAGCACCTGTTCCATAGCCCGGGCGACGGCCCGCCCCCGCCCGTAGGGCTCGCCCTGAGCGAGGACCGTCTGCACGGCCTCCACCAACTCGCCCCGGCCCGCCGCGGGCAGCCCGCGCAGCCGAGCCAGATCACCGGCGAGCCGCACGATCTCCCGCGCGTCGGCGGGCCCGGAGGGGTGGCCCAGCGCCCGCAGCCCGGCACAGACCCGGACGGCCGCCCCGGTCAGCGCGTCCTCCAGCGTGGCCGGGTCACCGGCGGCCTCGAGCACCAGGTGCTGCCACTCGGGGTCACGGATGCCGGCGGGGTAGCCGGAGCGCTCGTCGAGAAGGGCATAGGTGTAGGGGATGAGGGAGGTGGTCCAGGGCGGGGCGGCTTCGCCGGCCGCGGGCGAGGGCGTGCCCTCGGCGGGTGTCAGCAGCGCCGGGGCGTGGAAGGCACCCACCACCACGGCGGCACGCTCGCCGTTCGCGGTGGCCGCCGCGAGACAGGACCGCATCCACCGCTCCCGCCGCAGATCCAGCTCCGGCACCCCGCCCGAGCGCGCCGCGTCCTCGCGCAACGCCCACCCGGTGAGCAGCGCGGCCCGCCGCAGGGCCTCCGGCGGCGAACCGGGGGCGGTGGCCTCGACCAGCCGGTCCCAGAGATCTTCGCCGGGACGGCCGGTGAGGCGGGAGCGGAGCGCGTCGGCGAGCCCGGCGCCGGTGGATCCAGCGTCCCCGGCGCCGGTGGAACCACCCTCCGCGGCGCCTCCGTTGCCGTCCTCCTCCGGTGCCGAGCCGTGTCCCGAACCGGTGCCGGGTGTACCGGGCGGCGTCTGTCCGTCCGGTGCGGAGCCGCCTCCCGGGTCGGTGCCGGGTGCACCGTCGGGGTTCCCCCCGAGCCAGGCCCGGTCCGCGAGCGGCAGGTCGCAGGCGATCACCGGAATGCCGCGCCGTGCCGCCCACCGCACGGCCACCAGTTCCGGTGAGAAGTCGGCGAAGGGATAGAACGCCGGGCCACCGCTCCCGTCGCCGGGCGCGGCGGCGAGGGCGACCGGTGCGCGGGTCTCCTCGTGGGCGAGCCACGGCAGCCAGTCCTGCAGTTCGGCGGGGAGTTCGACGAGCAGGACGTCCGGCTTCGCCGTGTCCAGCAGCGCCGGCACGGCCGCGGCCAGGGAGGGCGCATGGTGCCGTACACCGATGAGGTAGGGCGCCGCCGGGTCGGTGAGGGCCAGGGCGGCCGCCTCGGGGGAAGCGTGGGGCACGGCCGTCAGCCCTCCAGGACCGTACGCAGGTCCCACAGGGTCCGCCAGGTGGCGGAGCCCTGCTCGGCGCGGCGCCGGACGGGACCGTCCCAGTAGCCGCGCAGCCGGGCCGCGTCGGCCGGGTCGTCCTTGCGCACGACACCGAGAAGGTGACCCGGAAGCAGGCCGAGGACGTCACGGTCGCCGGGGAAGTACGCCGCGGCCAGGCCCAGGGCGCCGGCGACGGACACGGCCTCCGCGGTGCTCATCACCGTGGACGGCCGCTCCACCTCCCAGCCCTCCGCCGACCGCCCCTCCCGCAGGTCCCGGAACGCGGTGACCAGAGCCTCCAGCACGGCGTCGTCGACCTGGAAAGGAGCCCCGGCCCGCTCCACCGACGCCCTGGCCTGGCTGCGCACCAGTGCCGTCTCGGCGTCGAGGTCCGGAATGGGGCCCACGGTCTCGAAGTTGAAGCGGCGCTTGAGCGCGGCGGACATCTCCGAGACGCCCTTGTCCCGCAGGTTGGCGGTGGCGATGAGGCTGAACCCGGGTGCCGCGTGCGCCGACGCGTCCTCGCTGCCCGCCAGCTCGGGCACGGCGATGCGCCGCTCGGACAGCAACGACACCAGGGCGTCCTGCACTTCGGGCAGGCACCGGGTGACCTCCTCGACCCGGGCGATCGCACCCCGGGACATCGCGGTGAGCACCGGCGACGGCACCAGCGCCTGCCGGCTGGGCCCCTGGGCGAGCAGCAGGGCGTAGTTCCAGCCGTACTTGAGCTGGTCCTCGGTGGTCCCCGCCGTGCCCTGTACCACCAGACCACTGGTCCCGCACACCGCGGCCGACAGCAGCTCCGACAGCATGGACTTGGCGGTGCCGGGCTCGCCGACGAGCAGCAGGCCCCGCTCACCGGCGAGTGTGACGACACACCGCTCCACCAGCGCCCGGTCGCCGACGAACTTGCCCTCCACCACCAGGCGCCGCGGCACACCGTCGGGCGCCTCGGCGTCCTCGGGCAGCCGCAGCGCCTGCCCGCCGCTGCCCATGACGAACGTGACGACGGCCCGGGGCGTGAGCCGCCACGCGGGCGGGCGCGGACCGCTGTCGTACGCGGCGAGGAAGGCCAGCTCGGTGGCGTACCGGTCCTCGGGCGGGACGATCTGACGGGTCGCGTCGGGGACGAGGACGGTGGTCATCGGCAGGTGCCCTTCAGGGTGGTGCGAGTGGTGGTCGGCGCGGAGGGGATCATCGGCGGCGCCCCCTGCGGGTCGCCCGCGTGGTCAGCTGCTCGTAGGCCGGTGCGTCGCCCGAGCGGACCCGGTCCCAGGCGCCGGCGAACAGCTCCGGCACCGGCAGCAGGGGCAGGGCGCGCCGGTGGTCCAGGACCTGGTACAGGCCCTCCTTCCAGCTCTCGACCGGCAGCGCGGGCGACTTCAGGTCGCGCCAGCCGCAGGGCAGGAACAGGCTCCGCCCGGCGCGTGGCCGCTTGGCCTCCACGACCAGGTCCGTCGCGGCCAGCTCGGCCCGGGCCTTCTTGATCCGGGCGGGCTTCCAGCCGGTCCAGCGCACGCAGTTGCGGTCCGTCGGATCGGGCAGCGCCAGCAGCATGAGGTACAGCGCGGCCGCATCCGCGCCCAGGCCGTGCGCCTCGGCCGCCTCGGCGACGAGTGCGGACGCGGTGACGGTCGGGTCCTGGGCGTGCCCCGCAGGGCCCTCGGTGCCGATGCCGGCCTCGACCGCCCGGGCCAGCTCGTCGCCGAGGAGCGTGCGCAGCATGCGCAGGCCGTGCCCGCGTGCACCGCCGACCAGGCCTTCGAGCAGCCCGAGCACGGGGTCGTCCGGCCCGGTGAGCGCGGCCGGGCGGAGCAGGACGGTTTCCGTGTCCTGGTACCAGGGGCGCAGGACGATCGCCTCGCCGGCCCGGGTGAGGCCGTACGCGTCGGCGCCTCCCGTCGCCGGCAGGCCGTAGGCCTTGCGCAGTTCGAGGGCGGTCGAGCCGCCCTTCTCGGTCCACTCGACGTCCAGGTCGAGCAGCAGCTCCGGATCGGTCACCCGGCGGCGCAGGGCGGCGAGTCCCTCGGGCAGGGACGCCCGCAGCGGGTGGCCGTAGGGCAGGACGTAGGCCAGGGCGGCCAGGGCGTTCACGGCGGCCGCCAGATCGTGCCGGCCGGGGATCGCCGCGGGGTCCTCCCAGACCAGGTTGCCGTCCTTGTCGGGCCGTGGGACGGTGGTGCGCGCCAGCCACGGGGTGCGGGACGGGTTGAGCACCTTCTCGGCGTGTCCGGCGCCCATGCCCGCGAGGTCGGCGCCGAGGTCCTCGGGCACGCGGACGAGCGAGCCGAGCCGTTCGGCCCACACCCGGCCGGCGGCCTCCGTGTCCGGTCCGGTGGTCCACAGGTCGGCGGGGTCCGCGGGCAGCAGCGCGCTCAGGAGGGCGTTCCGCTCGTCCGTCTCCAGGGCGTTCACCCGGGAGGAGGCGAACTCGCTCTGCCGGGGCTTCAGCCCGATGACGGCCAGCCCCTCGCTGCCGGGTTCCTGCGGCAGGCCGGCGAGCAGCGCGGTGGCCTGGAGCGGACCCAGTCCGCCCCGGGTCGCGGCCGCCAGCGCCTCGGGTGCCTCGGCCCGCCAGGGAGGGGCGCCCTTGTCCCGGATCAGCCGGGTGACGGCGGCGAGCCGCTCGGCGGGGACCGCCGAGGGGTACCGGGTCTCCCTGACCAGCGTGAAGTGGGCGACCGCGCCGAACGCGCCGGACGGGTCGTGGTCCAGGGCCAGCCAGTTGACGCGGTCGTGCTGACTGTCGACGCTCTGGCAGCCGAGCACGACCACGGTGCGGCCCTCCCGGCGCAGCACCTGACCCGCCCGCTCCTGCTTGTCGTGCGGCTCGCTCAGGACGATCTCGCGGAGCGTGGCCCCCGGCTCCGCGAGCGGTCCCTCGGCGAGCGCCTCGAACAGCAGGAGCAGAGGCTCGCGTTGGGCGTCGGTCAGGGCGGGCGAGGCGGCCCGGTAGGCGAGGGGACCCAGCACGCCCAGTACGGACGGCCACACCATGCCGATCTGGGGGACGGTGTGCTGGTCGCTGCGCCACCCGTCGTGGAGCGCGGCAAGGTGCTCGGGGGCGGGCAGCGGCTTGCCCTCGGCCGGCCGCCCGGACAGGACGTGGTTCACGGCCCGGACCTGACGGAGCGTGCTCCATGGCCGTCCCCACCATCCGTGCAGGCCGGCGAGACCGCCGGCGGCGGTCTGGAGGCTGCGGTCGTCGCCGTGCTCGGGGGAGTAGTCGGCGAACATCTCCTCCGTGTGCCGGGCCTGCCGCGGCTGGTCCACAGGGGGCTGCGCGAAGGCCGTCGCCGACTCGGAGATCCGCAGCGCCGAGCGGACGAGGGAGGCGACGCCGACGAGCAGCCGCGGATCCGTGACGTCCGGCAGGACGAGGCGCACGGCGCCCAGGACGACCTGGACCGCGGTCGGTACGGCGGCCTTGGCGGCCTCGTCCGAGCCGGCGGTGGCCAGCGCGTCCCGACGCCCGGCCAGCGCCAGGGCCGTGGCCCGCAGCACCTCGGCCGCCTGCTCGTCGGTCAGGGCGCGCAGCACGGCGGAGCCCCGCTCGTCGCGCGGGCGCAACGCGTGCCAGAAGGCGAGCGGCGGCACCAGCCGTGTCCCGGCGGCGAACTCGGTGCCGGTCTCGCCGGGCGTCACCCGGCCCAGCTCGCTGCCCCGTGAGGTGTCGTCGGCGGCGAACAGGCCCACCTGGCGGTGTATCTGCGCGGCGACCGGCTCGGCACCCCCGGGCAGCCGCAGCGCCCCGAGCGGCACCGCACCCGACCGGCCGGCGTAGGCCGTCGGCACGGAGACGGTGCGCCCGTCCGGCGTCCCGGCGACCCGGCGGGCCTCGTCCCCCTCGCCCTCCAGACGGACCCAGCGGCCCAGCACCACTCCGTCGGTCCCGAACGGGCTGTGCTCGAGCCCCGGTTGCAGGGGCAGCACCTCGCACCAGCCGGCTTGCAGGGCGGCGTCCTCGCGGATGCCGGCCCGCAGCAGCGCGGGCAGGGAGGCGCGGCCGTGGGTGCCGGTGGCCGGGTCGTACTCCAGCCACACCGTCTCCCGGCCCTGCCTGCCCTGGCGCCACAGCGTGGTGCCGTCGCCGATCACGGCACGGCTCGGCGGCAGCACGGTGTCCCCGGTGTGCAGGGTGCGGCCGCCGGTGGCGCGGCCACCACCGGGCAGCGGGATCGAGGGGGTGTCGGTCTCGTTCCCGGACCAGTAGGAGGGAAGCTGCTCGCCGCCGAGTTCGAACACGTCGGCGGGGCGGGCCGACCAGTAGCCGTGCTGCTTGGCGCCCTTCCGCCACGTCACCAGCAACTCCCCGTCCACGTAACGGAACCGGGGGCGCTGCCAGCGGTCCAGGTCCTGGGGCAGGCGCAGGTCGTGGTCGAGGAGCACCTGGTCCGGTCCGACCACGACCGCTTTGTGCCGGCGCACCAGGATCAGCGCGGGCCAGGCCTCGTGGATCGTCAGCGTGTCGTCCTCGCCCTTGCGGGTCTCCGCGTCGAGCAGGGCCAGCGCCTCCTCCAGGGCGGGCCACCCCAGCTCGTCCAGGACTCCGGCGCGCAGGGTGCTGCCGAGCAGCGGTGCGACCTCGTGTCCGGCGACCCGGGCGACGGCGTCCGGGGCGGTCTCGGAGGCGATGACCCGGAAGGGGCGCAGCCGGTCGAGCGCGGCACGCGCGGCGGGCAGGCCCCCGGCACGTGTGTAGTCCTCGGCGCGGTTCGCCAGCCACTCGCGCAGCACACCGGAGAGGACCGGGTGGCCTGCGACCTCCTTCAGCAGCTGGGGGGCCTGCGAGTCCTTGCCGACCGTGTCGGCGGCCCCGTGCAGCGGGCGCCGGAAGCGCGGGTCGGCCGCGACGGCCACCAGGTCCCGGCGGCCGGTCCGGGTGTCCTTGAGCCAGTCGGTGAGTGGCAGGTACACGTTCGCCTCGGGGCCGGGCACCGCCAGCGGGATGTCCTCGGCCGCGCACAGGTCCAGCAGATCGAGGTCGGCGCCGGCGTGCCAGCGGCCGGTGAACAGGTCCACGGGCCGCCCGGCGGCGCGCAGCCGCGGCGCCATCCGCTCGACGAGCGCCAGGGTGGCCGGAGAGCGGCGCGACCAGGACCCGCCGTGCTTACGGAAGGAGGCCCAGCGGCTCAGCCAGTCGGCGGGGTCGACGTCGTACTCCGCGGCGGCGTCCGCGTCGGTCAGCAGCCGCTCGGCCCCGCACTCCGCGAGCAGCGTCAGCCAGAACTCGTCGTCCTCGACCTCCCGGCCGAGCCCCGCCGGCATGATCTCCAGCAGGCGGGTCCGCACGGCCGGCCGGCGCTCGGCGAGGACGGGAAGGACCGCGCGGTAGGAGTTCCAGAAGGACGCGGGCGCGCGGACGGCGGCCGGGGAGGCGATCAGGTCGGCGACCAGGGCGCACTCCTCGGTGGCCCGGTCCAGGCGCGCCGCCCTGATCAGCCCGCGCCCGTCCTGCGGCAGCGAGGCGTACGGCGGCATGCCGGCCGCGCAGCGCTCGACCGTCAGCTGCCGGAACTGCGCCCACGCGGCGGCCGGATCGAGCCGCCGGGCGAGGTCCTTCACATGCTCCTTGAGGGCCTTGACGGTGAGCGCCCCGGCGAAGGCGAACTCCAGGAACACCGCCCGCTGCCGCTCCTCGTCGACGGTGAGCGCGTGCACCCGCTCGGCCTCGCGGGCCTTGCCGAAGAAGGCGGCCGCGTACGTGGTGTTCTCGTGTTCCAGGAAGACCCGCGCTGCCTGCTCGTAGAAGGTCGGCAGGAAGTGCGGCACGGCCCGGCCGAGCCGTTCGCCGAGCGCCTCGAAGCCCTCCTTGGCCGTGCCCGGACGGGACTTGGCCTGCCGGGCGAGCCGCTCGACGTCCTTGACCAGGGCGAGCGCGTGGTGCCCGTTGGCCGGGTCGTTCACCAGCGCCCACGCGGGGAAGCCCAGGGTCTCCTTGCGCACCTGCCCGACCTCGGGCGCCTCCGGCTCGCGGGCGAGGCCCAGGAACTCCAGGGCCAGGTCCTCGGCCTCGCCGAGGGTGCCCGGCACCAGGCGGATCACCTGCCGGTCGTCCAGAGCGGGATGCGTGTACGTGCGGACGGTGAGGCTGTCGGCGTCCTCGCGCGCGGTGCTGCGGGAGGGCAGTACGGCGCCGGCGTCCAGGAGCGCGGCCGCCGTGGTCTCGTCGTACGTGTTCATGCCGCCTGCTCCTCGTCCTGGATGTCCCGCCCGGCGTACAGTGCGGCCGCCATGCGCATGCCCTCGGACCAGGCGACCGGCCCCACCTGCCCGAGCCTGAGCACGCGCCCGGCGGGATCGGTCCACACCAGCGAGCCGGTCTCGGTCTCCTCCCAGCCGTCGTAGTCGCCGACCCAGACGCGGGCCTCGATGCCGCGACCGTCCTCCAGGACGGAGCACACGGCGTGTCCGCCGCGCACCCGGTAGCCGAGCTGGGTCGCCCTGCCGTGCAGGAAGCGCAGTTCCTTGTACGAGCCGCCCGCGTACTCCTCCACCTGGGTGCCCTCGGTGTCGAGGCCGGCCGGGCGGTGCCAGACCTCGCGGAAGAGCTGTACGGCGCGCTGCTCGACGCCCAGCTCGACGGCGAACTCCCGCAGTTCCTCCAGGTCGTCAAGGAGGACCGGGTGCGGGATGCGCACGAGGTCCGGGGAGATACGGACGGTGTCGCCGTCCAGGTCGACGAGGCCGAGGCCGCGCTCGGGGTCGGCGTCCCGCAGGAAGCCGGCGACCCGGCCGTCGTCGCCGGTGACGACGAGGTCGCGCAGGGCGGCCTGCCAGGCGGGGTCGGGCCATACCCGGGTGACGACGGCGAGCGGCACCGGCAGCGAGCGGACCATCCACCGCTCGGCGTCGGTCAGGCACTGCCGCTCGTGGCGCTCCAGCCACTCGGCGAGCTGCCTGAGGCCCATGACCGCGGGATCGTCGCCGAGCTTCGCGGGCACCGACTTCAGCCGCCGCCCGGCCGCGTTGCGGCACACCACCTTTCCGCCGTCCAGGGCGACCTCGTAGCCGCCGGCCGGTACCCACCCCATACATGCCTCCCCGCATGCGCAGTGATCAAGTGACGGGAACTCTAGGGGAGGCCACTGACAACGCCGTCCGTCGCCCGGGGAGCAGGCACCCCGACGGAACCGGCCACGGCGGATTGTGTACGAGTCGGGGAGGACTCGAGGACCTCCGACCCGCCTGCGGTGCGCGGACCGCGCCGGCGTCCAGGGGGTACCGGCCGCCCGGTAAACCGTTCACGGCGCGGTCGCGCCGTATGAGGAACCTGTGCACCACCTGTCGGGGGCGCGCGGACACGATGTGCGAGGGCCGGGAGTTGACCTTCACGAAACCTTTCCTTTGCGTGGCCGGAAGACGCCTTGTTGCGTCAACTCCCAACGCAACAAGGTGGTTTGAGCACTAGAGCATCAGGAGTCGCAAGCGCACTGCTTGACCCGGACACCCGACCGTCCGGGCGCCGACGGGGGAACTGATGCGGTGCGCTCGGCCGTCGTCGTCCAGTCGCACGGGGGCCGCTTGCCGCACCGATCCGGAATATGTCCCTCCGCTGTCTGCCTCTTGGTGCCTTCGTCCGGTGCCCGAGAACAGGGATAGGAGGGGGAAAGCCGATGAGCGCGGTGAGCGCCGCCAAGCCGACGTATCCCGGCGTCTACGTCGAAGAGCTTCCCAGCAGCACCCGCACCATCTCGACCCTGACCACGTCGGTGACGGCTTTCGTGGGCCACACCCGACGCGGTCCGCTCAACGAGCCGGTACGCGTCACCAGCTTCGCGGAGTTCGAGCGCCGCTTCGGCGGCCTGAGCGCGCGCAGCGCCGTCGGCTACGCGGTCCACCAGTTCTTCGGCAACGGCGGCACCGTCGCCGTCGTCGTCCGTGTCACCAAGGCCGGCAGTGGCAAGGCCGCCTGCGTCACCCTCAAGTCCACCGAGGGGCACAGCGACAGCGATGTCCTGGAGGTGCACGCCAAGGAGCCCGGTCTGTGGGGCAACGGCCTGCGCGTGGCCGTCGACCAGGACACGCCCTGCCCCGACGAAACCTTCAACCTGCGTGTCTACGACGCCCGGGGAGAGGCCCGCGAGAGCTTCACCGGCCTGTCCATGGACCCCTCCAACGGCCGCTATGCACAGACCGTGATCAACGCGGGCTCCCGGCTGATCCGCGTCGAGACGGTCGGCGAGGGCCGCCCGGACCCGTCCGGCACCGTCTCCAAGCCGTTCGGCCACCAGCTGCCCGACCTCGCCGTCGACCTCACCGTCAAGATCGGCGAGGTGGAGCGCGAGTTCACGCTCTACGACCCCGACTGCGACGGCGAAGCCCCGCGCTCCGTGGCCGAGCTGGCCCTGCTGCTCGAACGCAAGCTGCGGGCCCTGCCCGACGCCCCCGGCAAGCACGCCTTCGCGGGCGCCGAGGTGACCGCCTTCGGCCGCCGCATCCAGGTGGTCGCGGGCTCCACCGACCCCGATGACGTCGTCCGCTTCCTCGGCGAGTGCGCCAACGACCTCGGCCTGGAGGCCTCTGTCAACCCGCCCGTCTTCCCGCTGGCCGGCGGCGAGGACGGCGAGGCGCCCGGACCGCGCGACCTGATCGGCTCCGAGGCCGACAAGACCGGCATCCAGGCCCTGCGCCAGGTCGCCGACGTCAACCTCCTCGTCCTGCCCGAGCTGGCCGCGTACGAGAAGACCGAGGACGCGATCACGGTCGTCTCGGCGGCCCAGCGCCTGTGCCAGGAGCGGCGGATCTTCCTGCTCGTCGACGCGCCCGGCACCTGGGTCAGCGTGGACACGGCACGCGCCGGCATCGCCGCCTTCGAAGCCGTACGCGGCAACCACGCGGGCCTGTACTTCCCGCACCTCCAGCTCACCGACCCGCTCACCGGGCGGCTGCGCTCCTTCCCGCCCTCCGGCGCGGTCGCGGGCGTCATCGCGCGCACCGACTCCGAGCGCGGCGTGTGGAAGGCGCCGGCCGGCACCGAGGCACGGCTCGCGGGCGTCCACTCGCTCACCGTGAACCTCACCGACCGCGAGACCGGGCTGCTCAACCCGCTCGGCGTCAACTGCCTGCGCAGCTTCCCGCTGACCGGCCCGACCGTGTGGGGAGCCCGCACCCTGGAGGGCGCCGACGCGCTCGACAGCGAGTGGAAGTACGTGCCCGTACGACGGCTCGCCCTGCACGTCGAGGAGAGCCTCCAGCGCGGCCTGCAGTGGGTGGTGTTCGAGCCCAACGACGAGAACCTGTGGCAGCAGATCCGCCTCGCCGCCTCCTCGTACCTGCACACGCTCTTCCGGCAGGGCGCCTTCAAGGGCGGCACCCCGCGCGAGGCCTACTTCGTCAAGTGCGACAGCGACACCACGACCGACGAGGACATCGCGAACGGGATCGTGAACGTCCTGGTCGGCATCGCACCCGTCCGTCCGGCGGAGTTCGTGATCGTCAAAATCCAGCAGACGTCCGGGCAGTTCGAGCTGTAGGCCCGCGGGAATCGTGGAGAACTGAAGGAATCCGATGGCAGAGTTCACCGTCAATGCCCATCGTTTCGACCCCTACAAGAACTTCAAGTTCCTGGTCCTGTGGGACGGTCGCACGGTCGCCGGCATCAGCAAGATCAGTCCGCTGAAGCGCACCACCGAGGTCGTCAAGCACCGCCACGGCGGCGACCCCAGCTCCCCGCGCAAGTCGCCGGGGCGCTCCGAGTTCGAGGGCATCACGCTGGAGCGCGGGGTCACCCACGACCCCGAGTTCGACCGCTGGGCCAACAAGGTCTGGCAGGTCGGCGCGGGCCTCGGCTCCGAGGTCTCCCTCGCCGACTTCCGCAAGGACATCGTCATACAGGTCCTCAACGAGGCCGGCCAGGTCGCCGTCTCGCACAAGCTCTACCGGACCTGGCCCAGCGAGTACCAGGTCCTCGGTGAACTGGACGCCAACGCCAACGCGGTGGCCATCCAGTCGCTGAAGCTCGAGTGCGAGGGCTGGGAGCGGGACTACGAGGTGCCCGAGCCCGAGGAGCCCTCCTTCCTCAACCCGGCCTGACGTGAAGTGAGATGAGGAAGCCGGGGGGAACAAATGGCGATCACCGGGGCGGCCGGTCTGCTGGCCACCTGGGAGACGGGGCTCGCCGAGCCACCCGCCGGGCGCGCCCTGCTGCTGCACCGCACGGCACGCCCGGACCTCGGCACCGCGGCGCTGCCCGCGGTGCCGCTGGGCGAGCGCGAGTCCGACCTGTTCGCCCTGCGCCGCGCCCTGTTCGGGGAGCGGATGCAGGTGCGGCTGGAGTGCCGGGCCTGCGGCGCGGACATGGAGTTCGAGCTGGACGCCGGGGAGTTCGCCCGGTCCCTCGGTGCACCCGGGGAAACCGTCGTACGACTGACGGAGGACGGCTGGGACCTCGCCTTCCGGCTGCCCTCCGCCGCCGACCTGACGACCGCGGCCCGCGCCGCGGACCCGCGCGCCGCGCTCCTCGCCCGCTGCCTGGTCTCGGCAGCGCACAACGGCACGCCCCAGGACGCCGATGCCCTTCCGGCAGCGGTGCAGCGGCGGATCGCCGAAACCGTCGCGTCCGCCGACCCGGGCGCCGACGTGACGCTCAACGTCGGCTGCCCCGAGTGCGGTACGGACACCCGCGCCGAACTCGACATCGCCTCCTACCTGTGGACCGAACTGGACGCCTGGGCCAGGGACCTGCTCCTCGACGTCCATCTGCTCGCCACCGCCTACGGCTGGAGCGAGCCGGAGATCCTGGCGCTCAGCCCGCTGCGGCGCCGCTACTACCTGGAGCTGTGTGCGGATGTCTGACTCCTCCTCCCGGGCGCCCGAGGCGGAGCCCGACTTCCTCGACCGGCTGATCGCCCGGCACGCCGCCGCGAGACCGGACACCGTCCGGGTACGGCCGCGGCTGCCCGGACCGTTCGAACGCGTCGAGGCGGTCCGGGCCCGCACCCCGGACCCGGACGCCGCCGACTCCGTGCCGTGGCCCGCTGCCATGCCCCCGGCCGTACCGGACCGGGACGCGCCGCGGCCGGCCCCCTCCGAGGTCCGGCGGCACACGGAGCGCGAGCGGACCGTCGTACGCACGGAACGGTCCCCTGCCGAACCGGCGGCGCGCCCCGCACCGTCCGCCCTGTCCGAGGCACCGCTGCTGCGTCCCGCCGCGCTTCTCGCGCCGCGGCTGCTCCCGGTGCCCCAGACCGGTCCGCGCACGTCCGGGCGGGGAGGCCCGGAAAAGGGCGCGCACCGGGCCGCGGCGTCTAACGGATAGAGCATCTGACTACGGATCAGAAGGTTGCAGGTTCGAATCCTGCCGAGTGCACACAGG
>NZ_JBEXYL010000152.1:0-13908 GCF_040630895.1 Streptomyces sp. NPDC005728 | reverse complement strand
GGGGGCACTGACAGTTGGGCTGCCTCACCCAGTCGTCGGGTGGACGCCGGATCGCCCTGGCGGCGATCCGGCTGCCTCTGCCCTGCTCCGCAGGAATCCGATTCCTCCCCGGCCTGAAGGCCGGGGCATCCTCGGACGTGCCCGGTGACCGGATCGGTCACATGGTGGGGGTGTGCCCGTCCTGGCAGCTTGACTGGCGATGCCGGTCAGGTCGGGAATTGAGGGGGCAGGAGTGGCCTGAGCTGGTCGGCGATGTCGGCGGACTGACGCTGCCCGGCCTTGTAGACCTCGGTCCACCGGTTCCGGTTGCCCAGGTCTGGCCCGAACGCCTCCAGCGCGGCCTCGTCCGGCCTGATCCGTATATCCGCCTTCAGCGGCGCGGCCGGGAACATGTGCCCGATCGGTTCAAGGAGGATCAGTGCGCCCGCACCGTCGGCGAGGTGGACGTTGGAGCCGCCGCCGAGCGCACCATCCATGTAGTGCCGCCCACCGATGGTGATCGGCGCGGCGTAGCCGGGTGCGGCGCTGCTGGCCGCGACGGCGGTGTGCAGCGGGATGCCGCTGTCCCGACTCCAGACGGTCGGCTCACCGCTTTCGGTGTCTACGGCGGTGACCAGCAGCGGAGTGTCCGGCCAGGCGGGGGTGCCGACCAGGTGCTCCATGGCAGCCAGGTGCTGTTCTTCCGGTAGCGCGTCGGTCTCGCGGGCGAGCGTGCCGACTTGGCGCAGTGCCTCGCGCGGGTCTGTGCCGGGCGTGTTGAGGATCTCAAAGACGCGCGGCATGACGGTCGGATCCCCTGCCCGTCTGCCCGGGGGTGTGGGCGGCAGGGCGGCGAGTTCGTCCAGGTCCCGCCCGGCGGCCAGGGCCGCCCCGGCGATCGCACCCGCCGAGGTACCGACAAGCAGGTCCGCGCGCGCCAGGTCCGCGCCCGCGCGGCGCAACCCGGCGGCGAGGCCAAGAAGCCAGGCGGTGCCGACCGGCCCGCCGGGGCCCAGGACGACGGCCACATTGGTTTCGCTGGCAGTGAAGATCATGCACTGACTCTACAAAGCCACCGCGCGCCGACGGTATGGGACCTTGGGCGGAGGACCACCGGTTGAAAGGTCGGCGGTCAGGAGGGACGCCGCCCACCGCGACCAGACCTCAAAACCCCAGGTCAACCAGACCCTGAAGGCGAGCTATATCCTTCCCGGTTCGGTGACCGGCGAGTCGGCGCGGCCATGGAAGGCCGTCGACATATCGCTGATCGGTGTCGGGATGCAGGTCGAAGACGGCGGCGACGTGCAGGGGATCCGGGATCGCGTCAGCTTCGGCTTCGTCGAGGATGCGGTCATTGGCGGGGCCGGCTGAGCGTGGCTTGGCGACCGCGGATGTCCTGCAGTCAGGTGTGACCGCCGAGGACGGCGCCGGCTGGCTCGCCTTCCTGCGCTCGCTGATCGCCTGTGGCCTGCACGGCGTCCAGCTCGTCATTCCCGACGCCCACGCGGGCCTCGTCGATGCGATCGGCGCGGTCCTGCCCGGAGTATCGCGGCAGAGATGCCGCATGCGCCACGCCCGCCATCTGCTGAGCCAGGTTCCGGAGGCGGCCCTCACGATCCTGACCATCGAGCACCGACGCGTACCGCCGATCGCCAATCTCCAGGCGCCCGCACCCGAGTTCGACATCGACTGTGTCACCAAACAGCCCCGCCGTCAGGGCGTACGCACCGAGGTCAGCCACTCCTTCGGCTTCGGCGGACACAACGTTGTCCTGGCGTTCACAGCAGCGTGACCACCTCGAACAGCCCGGCGCCACATCCGAGCGGGACACCCTTGCTTCCCGCTCTCAAGAGGACGCCGTTGACGTGAAGAGGAACGTACGTGCCCACACGGTATAGAGGGGCCACCCCCGCGGCCCTGCAGAACCACTACGACTTGTCCAGGCAGTTCTTCGAGCTCTGGCTCGACCCGTCCCTCACCTACACCTGCGCCCTGTGGGAAGAGGGCGACTCGCTGGAGACCGCCCAGCAGCGCAAGATTGGGTATCACGTCGCACAAGCCCGGGCTGCCGGAAGCACCCGTGTACTGGACATCGGTTGTGGCTGGGGAAGTGCCCTGCGCCGCCTCGTCCAGCACCACGACGTCCACCATGAAGTCGGTCTCAATCCCAGCGCAGCGCAGGCCGCCACAGCACGATAGCCCCACCATCCGCAGATCGAAGTCCGTCAGGAGGGCTGGCAAGCACATACTCCTGACGGTCCCCACGATGCGATCATCTGCATCGGAGCCCTCGAACACTTCGCCAGGCCCGGCCTGTCCCGGACGGCGAAGGTGCAGGCGTACCGCCACTTCCTGCGCCGCTGAGCTTGCCGGGGCGGACCGGCAGGGCGCCGAGCCGCTTGTTGAGTCGGCTACCCCACGTCCGAGACCCGGCCGCCGGGATACCGGACAGCTGCTACTTCCCGACGACCGCCGGAACGGTCACGATCGGGAGCAAGCCGCGCACGCCTCAATTCCCGCGGTTGCGGCGGGTGGCGCGGAAGGTGCTGCGGCCGTTGCGGGCCGCAGCATGAGGGGGCGCCGTCCGGCCCGGCTGCGGAGTGATCAGGTCTCGGGGGTACCGGTGACGCCCTTGCAGGCGTTCGTGTCGTCGACGGTTCCCGGCACGGCCGCCGCCTTCACCGCATTGAAGTCCGTGACGTATGCATCGTGGTCGGCGTCGCTGTCGACCTTCAGCAGCGCCTCGTCGTTCTTGGTGAGCGCCGGACCTGTGTAGTTGTGGCTGCCGGTCCACAGGACCTTCTGCCCCGTGGCACCGTCGTACTTGCCCTCGATCAGCAGGAACTTGGAGTGGATGATGCGCGAGGGGGTGTCCGGGTCGCTGTCGTCGTCCCAGTTGTAGCAGTGAAGTGTGGGACCGCCGGAGGCGTGCAGGGTCTCCCAAGTGCCGCTGGAGGAGCCGCTGTCGGTTTGCGAGTAGACGATGTCGACCGTGCAGCCGGCGGTCTTGAGCGCGACCAGCTTCTGGGCCACCGGGAGCCGGGTGAGCTTGAACATACCGACCCGCACCTTGGTGTGCTTGGTGGTGCCGTCCTGGGTGTACGTGCAGGTGACGTTGTCGAGGACGCCGGTGATGGTGTCGCCCGGAGACGGGTCGTCCGCGGGACGAGGGAAGAAGTAGGCCTTGTACGGGCTGCTGGTGGTGGTGCTGTACTGCCAGTTGGCCCAGTCCTGACCCACGAGCTTGGCGAAGTAGTTGCTGTACGCCGTGTAGATCGTCACGTTGCTCGGTACGACGTAGGCGTCGTTCCAGAACCGGCTGTAGCTGGACGGGGTGAGGTTCGACGAGGTCTGCACCACGACGTCGTACGCCCCGTCGAGCTGTGAGAACAGCCAGAACTTGTTGTGGTTGATCGAGGCGCCTTGTGAGGGCTCGCCCAGGCACGACTTGTCGACCGGACACAGCCCGACGAAGGAGCTCTGGGTGCGGTCGGTGCCGAGCGCAGTCTTCAGGATTCCGTACGTCGGGTCATCGGCGTTGTCGCTGACGTCGCTCTCGTCCATCATCAACTGGACGTCGACGCCACGGGCGCGGGCGTTCGCGATGGCCTGGCCCAGCTCCGTGTCCCAGAAGTGGTAGACCGAGGCCTTGATGGACGATCCCGACGGCGACTGGTTGATGTAGTCGAGCAGTTGTGTGCGTATCGCCTGCTGCTCGGACACGGTGCCGGTCGGCTTGTTGAAGACCGGGCCCGCCGTGACGGCCGCGGACGCGCTGTCCGCCAAACCGAGTTGAAGGCCCGCGACGAGCGAGACCGAGATGAGAGCCGCGGCGAGACGGCTTGGACCATGGCGTGATGCTGAGCGCACCAGACCCCCCTGACGCCGATCGAACATATATCTGTCGAGCGGATGTTGCCAGAAGGGAGCGTGTGACTACCAGCTACACCTGTGAGATGTCGGCGAGTTGACGATGAGTTGGCGGTGAGTTGACCGTGAGATGACGCATGCCCGTTTTGATGATCTAGACATGACAGATGAGAAATTCTTACCCTCGGCGAGCATTGTATTGATCTTTGTTTCGTGTGAGAGGTGGGAGCTTCGTGAGACGCATGCGTTCTCGAAGCGTGGCTGCCTTGCTCAGCAAGGCTTTGCTGGCAGGGCTTTTGTCGGTTGTGGCGTTCGCGCCCTCGGCGGCGGCAGCGCTGCCGAGCGGCGAACAGCCGAGCGTGCCGAACGGAAAAATGGACAGCCCGGTGCCGCAGGTGGCCGAGCCGTCCCAGAAGAAGCCGGCGAAGGTGACCTGGCCCAAGTCCGGCCACGACACCGTGTCGTTGGGATACTCGCCGGTCAAGGCGGCCAAGGGATCGGTGGTGTCGGTCCGCACGGCCAGGCACTCCACGAAGGCCAAGGGAGCGGCAGCGCGCCCCGCGCCCTCCAAGGTCGACGTCGAGGTGCTGGGGCGCACGAAGGCCGAGGCCGCCGGCGGTCTGGGGCTCGCGGTGCGGCTCGCGCGCCGGGACGGCGGGCAGACGGCCGCGCCGGTGGAACTCTCCATCGACTACTCGGGATTCGCCCACGCCTACGGCGGTGACTTCGCCTCCCGGCTGCGCCTGATCAGGCTGCCGGCCTGTGCGGCGACCAACCCGAAGGCGAAGGCCTGCCAGAGCGGCAGCTACGTACCCGTGAAGAACGACACGGACGGTCAGCAGCTGACGGCGACGGTCGAGGCCGCGCCGCAGATCGAGACGTACTCCGGCATGGCGGCTCTCGCGGAGCCCTCCGTCTACGCGCTGACCACGGGTTCGTCGTCCGACAAGGGCGACTACCGGGCGAGCACGCTGTCGCCCACGGGTAAGTGGGACGTGTCGATGGGCTCCGGCGCGTTCACCTACCAGGTGCCGATCGAGGTGCCCGAACCCCCGATGGGTGAGGCCCCGGACCTCGCGCTGACCTACAACTCCCAGTCGGTGGACGGCCGTACGTCGGCCTCCAACAACCAGGCCTCCTGGGTCGGCATGGGCTGGGACCTGAACCTCGGCTACATCGAGCGCCGTTACAAGAACTGCACCCAGGACGGGCATCCGACCTTCGGCGACCTGTGCTGGGACTCACCGAACTCGTCCGCGGACCCGAACGGCGCCGTGTACGTCATCAACATCAACGGGATGACGACGGAGCTCATCCAGGACAACACCGGCACCGGCTCCTTCCACATGCAGGACGACCCCGGCTGGAAGGTGCAGAAGCTCAACGGCGGCTACGGCTCGGACAACACGGACGAGTTCTGGGTGATCACCCAGCAGGACGGCACCCGCTACTACTTCGGCTGGGGCCGCTCGGAGCGCACCACCGGCAAGACGAACTCGGTGCTGACCGTCCCGGTCATCGGCGACGACGCGGGCGAGCCCTGCAACAGCTCGTACCCCAGCCCCTGCAAGCAGGCCTGGCGCTGGAGCCTGGACCGGGTGGTGACGCCCAACGAGGTGGAGAACTCCTACTTCTACGACAAGGAGCAGAACTACTACCGTTCGGTGGCCGCGGCCGACAAGGCCCGTTCCTATGACGCGGGTTCGTATCTGAGCCGGATCGAGTACGGCTGGTCCTCGCAGATCGCGGGCGCCCAACTCCCCGCCAAGGTGGAGTTCCAGCACGTCAACCGCTGTGTCGAGCGGATGAACGAGAAGGACCCGCTGGACAACACCACGCCGGACTGCCCGACGATCGACTCGTCCCCGTCGTCCTACCCGGATGTTCCGGTCGACCTCATCTGCGACGGTCCCGAGGACGGCGAGACCTGCGCGGGCAAGACGTACTTCCCCACGTTCTTCCAGCGCGGAATGCTCTGGGACATCAAGACCTACGTCCGCGACAACGACGCGGCGAGCTGGGACCTGGTCACGCAGTACCAGATGAAGTACGCCCTGATGAACCCTGAAGGGGCCATCGACGGCACGCTCTGGCTCGACTACATCCAGCGCCGCGGTTACGCCGGTGACGACGTCACCCTGCCGACCATCAACTTCAACGGCGAGTACCTGGACAACCAGGTCGGCGGCTCGCTGCTGAACTTCCGCCGGGTCAACAAGGTCTTCACCGACCTGGGGTCCAGCGTGGCCGTCACCTACGGGCACGCCTCCGACGGCGACGTCTCCCGGCAGTGCGACGCGGCCAACCTGCCCTCGGAGTCGAACAACGCCTTCGAGTGCTTCTGGCAGAAGTGGACGCCGGAGGGCCAGACGACCGAACGGACCGGCTGGTTCAAGAAGTTCGTCGTGACACAGGTCGTGGTGGACCCCGGTGACCTCGGGGACGGCGATCCCGCGATGACCACGACGTACGAGTACGACGGCGCCCCGGGCTGGCGGTTCACGGCCGACCCGATCGCCAAGGACACGGACGAGTCCTGGTCGGAGTGGCGCGGCTACGGCAAGGTGCTCGTCACCACCGGGGCCAACTCCAACCGGCACTCCACGTACAACTGGCTGTACCGGGGCCTGGACGGCGACCGCACCTCCAAGACGGATCCCTCGCAGACCCGCACGGTGAAGGTCACCGACTCCGAGGGCACCGAGTGGACCGACTCCGCATGGCTGGCGGGCAAGCCGCTGGAGACCTCCACGCGCGACAGCTCGGACAAGTCCCAGGCGCGGGAGTGGCACGAGTACTGGATGCACAACACCGCCCAGTACACGGGTCTGCCGGACGCCCGCTTCATCCGGGAGAGCAAGACGCGCACGCTGGAGAAGGTCTACGACTCCACCGACACGGACCTCTCCACCTGGCGCGAGCACATCGTCGAGAACGAGTACGACGACACCGAGGCCGCCTCCACCACCTTCGGTGTGCCGATGCGCGTCGACGACTGGGGTGAGACCAACGTCTCCGACAACACCTGCACGGAGTACGGGCGGGCCTACAACACCGACCAGCTCGACACCACCGGCACCAAGCGGTGGATGGTGTACCAGGACGACGAACGGCACTACTCCGTCTCCTGCACCACCCAGTCCCAGGACCAGGCGAACGGGCAGGACACCCTGCACCAGGACAAGCGGACCGTCACGCTCTTCGACGGTGCCACCGCGCAGTCCGAGAACGACGCCAAGCTGACCGACGGCAACGAGACCCAGGTCCGCACCTACACCGACGCCACCAACTACCGCACCACCAAGGGTGGTTTCGACGACGCCGGGCGCCAGACCAAGACGTGGGACGGCAAGCAGAACCTGACCACCACCACGTACAACCCGAGCACGTCCTGGCCGATCGACGGCATCACCACCACGACCCCGACCCCGACCGGCGGGACGGCACTCACCTCGACCACGTACATCTCCCGGTTCTTCGGGGAGCCGTGGAAGACCGTGGACGCCAACGGCAACACCAGCCGGGTCGTCTATGACGCGCTCGGTCGCACCATCCAGGTCTTCAAGCCGACCGAGTCCGCCAACTACCCCGACGGCACACCGTCGATGAAGTTCTCCTACGAGGTCCCGGTTGCCGCCTCCTCGACGGGTGTCCCCGACGTGGCGACCGGCGCGCCGGCCAAGGTGACCACCGAGATCCTCCAGTCCGGCACCACCTTCCTGAAGTCGATCGGCTACGTCGACGGCCTCGGCCGGGCGCGGGAGACGCAGATACCGGCATCGTCGGGCACGGGCCGCACGGTGGCGGTGACCCGCTACGACTCGTCGGGCAATGTCGCCGGCACGTCCGCGGAGTTCTACAACAGCCAGGCGGCCGGCTCCGGCATGGTCAATCCGGCGGTCGCCGACATCCCGGCCTACAACGACCTGCAGGTGGACTGGGCCGGGCGCACCACGCTGTCGCAGATCCTGGTCAAGAACGTCGCGCAGTCGGCGAACAAGACCGTGACCAGCTACGGCGGCGCCGACCTGACCACCGTCGTCCCGCCGGTGGGCGAGCCCAAGGACACCTACACCGACGTCGACGGCCAGACCGTCAAGGTGGTCGAGCACAACGGCAACGAGTCCTACACCAGCGAGTACGAGTACACGCGCAGCGGCGGTCTGAAGTACGTCCACGACGCGCGGGGCAACACCACCCACTACACCTACAACTGGGCGGGAGAGCGCCTCAAGACCGAGGATCTCGACAGCGGCGTCAGCACGAACACGTACGACGCCAACGGCAACGTCGAGACCGTCACGGACGGCACCACCGTCCTCACCCACGCGTACGACCAGCTCAACCGCCAGAAGTCGGTCTCCTCGGGCGCCACGCTGCTGAGCGAGTGGAAGTGGGACACCGCGACCGGCGGCAAGGGCCTGCTGGCCTCGACCACTTCGTACGCGGGCGGCTACGGCTATGTGTCGAAGGTCGACGCCTATGACGCGCGCGGCCGGGCCACCTCGAAGACGACGGTCGTCCCCAGCGACGGCAACGGCTTCCAGGGCAGCTACTCCTTCGGCTACCACTACGACGCCAACGACCAGACGACCTCGGTCGACTACCCGGCGGTGGGCGGACTGCCCGCGGAGACCGCCACCGTCCAGCGCTCGGTGTACGGCGACCCGACCAAGCTCTCCAGCGGGCTGGCGACCTATGTGTCCGGGGTCGGTTACGACGACCTCGGCCGGACGATCTCCCGCTCGTACGGCACCGCGGGCACCGGCACGAGTGCCACCCGCACCTTCGCCTACGACGACGCGAGCGGCACCGGCTGGCTGAAGAGCGTCACCACCAACACGCTCACGTCGGGCACCACCACCAAGGTCCAGGAGGACACCTACACCCGTAACGACGCGGGAACCGTCACCGCGCTGCGCGAGACCACCGCGAATCAGCAGCAGTGCTACACCTACGACGGCCTCCAGCGGCTGAAGGCGGCCTGGACCACGGCGGCCACGACCTGCGGCGCCACACCGCAGTCGGACTTCGCGGGTCCCGACCCCTACCAGCAGCAGTACACCTATGACCGCCTCGGCAACATCCAGTCCGTCACCGCGACCACGGCGACGGGGACGACGGTCAAGGACTACAAGTACCCGGGCTACAGCGCCGACGAGTCGACCTACACGGCCGGCCAGCCGCACCCGCACGCGGTCACGTCCGTCACGACCTCCTCGGGCACGGACAGCTACGGCTACAACGACAAGGGCCAGCTGACCTCGCGCACCGTCGGCGGGGTGAGCTCCACCCTGGACTGGGACGCACAGCAGCGGCTGACCAAGGTCACGCAGCAGAAGCCGACCGGCGACGAGGTGTCGACGTACGTCTACGACGTCGAGGGCAATGTCGTCCTGCGGACCGGCAAGAGCGAGAAGGTGCTGTACCTGGACGGCCAGGAACTGCACTCCACCGCCACCGGAACCAAGGCCAGCCGCTACTACGTGCTGGAGAAGACCGCGGTGGCCGTGCGCGTGGCGGACGGCACCACCAACGGCACGCTCATCTGGCTGATGTCCGACACGCAGAGCTCCACCCAGCTGATGGTGGCGCAGGCTACGGGGGCGGTCACCAGGCGGCGCTATCTGCCGTTCGGTGAACAGCGGGGCAGCACCGCGCTGCCCACGGGCATGGACCGGGGCTTCCTCGGCAAGGCCGAGGACGACTCCACCGGCCTCTCCCTCCTCGGGGCGAGGCTCTACGACCCGGGTCTGGGCAGGTTCCTCTCTCCCGACCCACTGGCGACGCCGTATCTGCCGCAGAGCCTCAACGGCTACAGCTACAGCGTCAACAACCCCATCGCGTACAGCGATCCGTCCGGGCTGTTCTTCGACTTCCTGTTCGGCGGGGGCTTCTGGCGCACGCTGTGGAACTCCCGCCACGACATGGCGGTGCTGCTGCGGGCCATGGCGGTCCGCTTCTACGACCTGTCCCATGGCAACGGTCACGGAGCCGTGACCACGAGCCGCAAGGCGAACGCCATCAAGCACGGCTCGTACGGCAGCATCAACGTCAAGAACGAGAGCAAGAAGAAGACCGGGTACGCGGACCTCATCTACTGGACGGACGACAAGGTCTACGTCTGGGAGATCAAGCACAAGGAGTCGGCCAACTACAAGTCGTCGAAGCCGTCGGCGGAGTCCACGGGACCCGCACAGCTCAAGAACTACATCAAGTATCTGACCAAGCAGTTGCGGGCGAAGGGGGACAAGAGACAGGTCGTCGCCGGTTTCAAGTTCCCGCTGTCGCAGTCGGCCCCCAGCCTGAAGGGCGATGAACTCATCACCGTCCGCTCGTCGTCGAAGGCCGCGGGAATCGAGGTGTACACGTACGACAAGGTAAAGAAGATCGACAAGCCGTCCCCGTCTCCGGTGCCGGTGCCGAATCCGACGACCGTTCCCGAACGGGTGCCCCAGCCCGCGAATCCCTACCAGCCGGCACCAGGGGCGACGCAGCACGCCCCGCTTCCTGGCGGGGAGACCAACAACGAGTGGGGCTGGGACTGGGGAACGGTGTCGACGCCGGACACCAACACGTCCGGGGCGATCGCGACACTGGCCTTCCTGACCGCGCTGTTCCTCAGCCCGGCGTGACGTCCCCGCACCACGATCGGCTGCTCAGGCCGCCGATCGTGGTGCAGTAGCCTGCGGTTGACGTCCGTGGGGCCCGGTGGACAACCGGCGGAGCGAAGGGGCAGGACATGGCGATGGAGCAGGAGATCAGGCTGAACGCGAGTCTGCGCGCCGAGGTCAACCTGCCCTGCCCCGAGGACGGCTCCGCCTACCGCGCGGTGGCCGAGGCATGGTTCACCGCGGCCCTGGCCGAACTGGCCGGGGCGCTGGGGGAGGAGTTCGGGTACGACCTGGACCTCTCCGCCCGCGCCTCGGCCATCACCGGGGGAAACAGTATGTACGGACCTCCCGGGAGTTTCTGGGCCTCACTGCTCGTCACCCGTGCCTCCGGGCGTCAGGTCGAGACCTATTGGTCACCGAAGAACTGGCGGACATTCCTTCGGGATGTGGAGAAAATGCCGCCCCAGGCCAAGGTGCAACTGGCCGTGGTGGGAAGCGACGGTTTTCCGGGTCAACCCTGGCTGGACGTCTCCGTCGTACGCGAACGGGACGCTCCGGACTGGATCGTGCTCGTCGTGGACCGCACCACCGAGGAATTCACCGATCCCGGCACCAGAATCGACGCGCAGAACCGCTGGACCGCATTTCTGAGCACACAGGCGCACGCCCACGAGTCGCTTCTCTTCGGCAGCATCGCGGACGACGCGGAAGTCGCCACAGACCGCACCGCCCTGGAAGCCACGCTGGGTCTCTTCCAGGACGACACCTTCCCGGAGCTGGACTCGGTCCTGCGCGGCTACGCGTGGATCACGGTCTGCTCCCCGGGCGTCGTGGAGGCGCTGGGTGGCGTCGACCGTCTCCGGGACAGCGCCGCATTCTTCGCGGTCGAACCGCTGGCCCGCGGAGGCGCGCTGCTGCGGGCGACGGAGAACATCTGGGATTACGGGCCCGACGCGGTGCACGCGGTCTTCCGTGCCCTGGCCCCCGCGCTGCCGCCGGGCGAGGCCTCACCGGCCATCTCCTCCGACACCCTGCGGCTGGCCTTCGAGGACGCGGCCGAGCTGGGGCGCCCCTGATTGCAGGGCCGCTTCTCCGAGGATGCGTGCGCGACCGCCACAGCCGCTGGCTGGCGGCGGATCGTCGCCAGCGTCACCGACCTCGACCCCGAACACCCCGCCCTGCGCTGTCCCCGCAGGCCGGGGAAGGGTTTCCTGGCCGGTCACGGCTTGCGACTGGTCGTTTCAGACGAGCGCCGGTGTGGGAGCGGGCAGATAGGGGGTGATGTTGCGCCACGCGCGCTCGATGTATTCCTCCTTCTCGCCGACCGGGGCGACATAGTGCAGTGCGCTTTCGGCGGCGTCGTTGCCCTCGAGGCGGGCGATGATCCAGGCGGCGAGGTAGTGCGAGGCGAGGCAGCCGCCGACGGTGGCGATGTTGTCCTTGGCGTAGAAGGGCTGGTTGAGCACCTCGACGCCAGCGGCGATGACCCAGGGCTTGGTGGTCAGATCGGTGCAGGCGGGGATGTCGTTGAGCAGGCCGAGCTTGGCCAGCACGAGCGCGCCGGAGCACTGCGCGGCGATGAGTTGGCGCGAGGGGTCCAGGCCGCGCAGGATGTTCATGATCGCCTGGTCTTCGACGACCTCGCGCGTAGCGATGCCACTGCCGACGATGACGGCGTCAGCGGCGCACGCCTCCTCAAGAGTGGACATCTGTTCGATGACCACTCCGTTCATCGACGTCACCTTGGGGGTGGGGGTGGCGATGGTGACGCGCCAGTCGTCGGTCTTGATGCGGTTGAGCACACCCAGCGCGATCAGGGAGTCGAGCTCGTTGTAGCCCTCGAAGGTGAGGATGGCGATGTGCACGGCGGCTGTCCTTCCGGATGAGTGGGTCTTGACGGTAAGGACCCGCGAACAGGACAGTCAAAGAATTGTCATGGATACAATCCGGTACATGGCAGCCTCGCGGTACAAAATCCTGGTCGACGCGCTCGCATCCGACATCCGGACAGGCCGGCTCGCCGCAGGAATGCGGCTGCCGACACACCGCGGGCTCGCCGCCCGTGAGGGCATCGCCGTGGTGACCGCGACGCGGGTGTACGCCGAGCTGGAAGCGAGGGGCTTGGTGAGCCGGGAACAGGGCCGCGGCACGTTCGTGCGTGACATCGCGGTTCCCGCCGGTCACGGCATCGATCAGCAAGTCGTCGCCACGGATGCGGTCGACCTCAACTTCAACTATCCGTCGCTGCCCGGCCAAGCCGATCTCCTACGGCAGGCTCTGCGAGAGGTGGCCACCTCCGGTGAACTCGACTCGCTGCTGCGCTACCAACCACATCGAGGGCGTTCCCAGGACAGGGCCTCGATCGCACGACACCTGAGGCGTCGAGGAATCACTCCTGACGCGGATCAGATCCTCATCGTCAACGGTGCACAGCACGGCCTGGCCATCACCGTCATGGCCACGCTCAACGCCGGCGACGTCGTCGCGGTCGACGCACTCACCTACCCGGGTTTCAAGGTGCTCGCGCATGCCTTTCATCTCGACCTGGAGCCCATACCCACAACCACCGACGGGCCGGATCTCGATGCCTTCGAGAAGCTGTGCGCCACCCGCCCTGTGCGCGCGATCTACACCATGCCAACCTTGCACAACCCTCTGGGGTGGGTCATGCCGGCAACTGCCCGCACCCGTCTGATCGAGATCGCTCGGCGGCACGGTCCGCTGATCATCGAAGACGCCGCATACGCCTACCTGGTCGAAGACCCTCCACCGCCTCTGGCTGCAAGCGCGCCGGACATCACCGTCTATGTCTCGGGACTGTCCAAGAGCGTCGCCACCGGCCTGCGGGTCGGCTTCCTCGTCGCCCCGCCGTCCAGGGTGCCGTCGCTCGAACGCGCGATTCGGGCGACCACCTGGAACACCCCGGCCCTCACCACCGCGATCGCCTGCCGCTGGATCGAGGACGGCACGGTGGACCACTTGGAAGCGCAGAAACGAGACGACGCCAAGGCCCGCCAAGCACTCGCCGGACAGGAACTGGCAGGCCTACCACTCATCAGCCACCCTTCGTCCTACTTCACATGGCTGACGCTGCCCGACGACGCACGCGCCGATCGCCTGACCGCCACCCTCGCGCGTCAGCACATCTCGGTAAGCACAGCAGAGCCCTTCACCACCTCGAAGCACACACCACAGGCGCTCCGCCTCGCTCTCGGCTCGACTGATCTGGACAGTCTCCAGTCGACGCTGCGCACAGTGCGACGCGTCGTTGTCGAGGACGCCTACGCCTGAACCCCCGTCGACCAGCCGATTCCCGCCCGCACCGGCCTCTGCGGACGAAGGGCCGTCGGCCGCGCCGCACGACCCCGCCCCCGAGGTCTCGGACGGGCTCGTCCTGACCCCGCCGGACACCACTGACTGGGGACCTGCTCAGCGACGCCTGGGC
>NZ_JBEXYL010000151.1:0-13922 GCF_040630895.1 Streptomyces sp. NPDC005728 | reverse complement strand
CACGATGTGGGAGCTGGCCGAACGCGCCTGGAGCCGGGCCGAGATGCGGCACGACCGGACGATGGAGGCGATCCGCATCTCCCAGGCGCGGGCCGCGCTCGGGGAGTCCGGGGCGACCGAGACGGGCGGGGTGAGCGGGACCGGTGGGGGTACGACGGCCCGTAGTCGGGGCAGCGCCACCGCAACCCCGAGGATCGCCGGCCCCTTGGGTGTCGCACCGACGATCCTGCCCCAGCCGACGGCGTCCGACGCCGACTCCCGCGAGCGCACGGATCGCGGGACAGGCGGACAGGCGGCCGGTGAGGGCACAGGTTGCGGTCCGACCCCGGGGGCCAACTCCTGGAACCTGGCGGGCTACCAGGGCCCGTCGCAGCCAACCGCCCGTCCCGGCGCCGGAGCTGATGCCGGGGCGCTGCCTTCGGTCTCGCCGGACGGCCCCGGCTCTACCCCGACCACGCCCAGCCCGTACGACGGGCAGCCGCAGGCGCCACGGCCCGCCGACGGCCCATCCGGCACGGGGTCCGCGGGCAGGCAACGGCTGACGATGTTCCTCGCGGGCCTGGTCGGTGTCCTCGTCCTCTTCGCCGCCGTCGTCTTCTTCACCCACCAGGGCAGCGGAGGCAAGAACCAGAGCGCCGCCAAGTCGCCCTCCCCGACGCCCAGCACCAGCCTGCCCGCCGGGGTCAAGTGCAGCGGCTCCGCCTGCACCGGCAAGGACGCCAGGGCCATGGGCTGCAGCGGCGACCTGGTCACCACCGCCAAGACTGCCACCGTCGCCGCCACCACCCTGGAGGTCCGCTACAGCAAGACCTGCGGCACGGCCTGGGGACGGATCACCGGCGCCGCCCAGGGCGACCAGGTCCAGGTCTCCGTCGGCAAGGTCCGCCAGAGGGATGACATCACCGCCGCCGGAGACACCATCGCCTACACGCCGATGATCGCCGTCAAGGACGCGGCCGAGGCCAAGGCCTGCGCGACCCTCGCCACCGGGCAAACCGGGTGCACCAAGTAGTCGACCAGGCTGCGTGACGTACTGACCTGTGGCTCATCGCAGGATGCGGGATCTCCTCAGTGATCTGCGACGTCTGGACGGCCGACAGATCGCCTGGACGTCCTTGGCCCCAACGGACTGCTGG
The DNA here is from genome assembly GCF_040630895.1 of Streptomyces sp. NPDC005728. Taxonomy (NCBI): domain Bacteria; kingdom Bacillati; phylum Actinomycetota; class Actinomycetes; order Kitasatosporales; family Streptomycetaceae; genus Streptomyces; species Streptomyces sp. NPDC005728. The sequence goes on along the minus strand of NZ_JBEXYL010000151.1, from coordinate 12,786 downwards.
AAGGCTGCAGCGCTCCTGCCGCCCCTAAACGTCCGCTTCACGCTCAGCCGCAGGCAATGACGACCGTCCGGACGAAGGCGTGCACGGGATCACCCCGCAGCGCGTCGCCAAGGCGGCCGTCTTCGGTCAGCTGCTGACACGGTTGACCCAGATGCTTCACGGCCGGGCAGTGGTGGCCTATACCGCGGGTTTCGACCGGGGAGTGTTCGAACGGGAACTGCGCTGCCATCTCGGTGATCCCCGCGCGGCTCAGGAATGGCTTGGCCGCATCCGATGGCACGACGCCATGGTGCCCTACGTGGCATGGCGTGGCCTGTGGTCGGCCAAGCTCGGCACCTACCGCAATCAGCCGCTGGGCGGGCCCCACGGCGCCGTCGCCGACTGCCGCCGCCTCTTGATCTTGCTGGAAGCCGTGGCCCGGTCCGTTGCGGCCGCCCCTCGTGACTTTCCGGCCGCAACAGGCCCAGGTGCCGTAACCCCATGCTCACGTCCCTCGTTCACACCGCGAGATTCCGTACGCACGTCACGACCGACGGCCCCGCACCTCGGGATCTCGGGCTGCTGATCCACGACGTCTCCTGGGGACCCAGCTGTTGTCACACAGAGGATCCGCACCCTGATCTCCGCTCGGTGCGGGTCCTCTGCTGCGCATATCTGCCATCTCCGGAGGTCCAGCGGCTCAGGGCGTAATGTCAGCGCTTCAAAATCATCCCAGGGCCCCTTTGGGGCTCGTCTCGTGCGGCGGGCGGCGAGGTGTGCTGCACTGGCCTGTGTGGTCCGTGGGAAGGGAGTGGGCCGCATGGACGCACCGATCCGGCTATCGGACGGAACGGCCGGGCTGACCGCCCGCCTCATGGTCGGGAACGACACACCCGCGGTGCTGGAACTGATCGACGCCGACCGGCTGCCAGGCCAGAGTCCCGCCCGCGACATCCTCGCATCGACCGGCACAGGCATACGTCGTGCGGGCATTCTCATGGTGTGCGATCAGCAGGGCCGGGTCGCCGGGGCGGTGCGCTGCGGACTTCGGGCAGCGGATGGGGCCGGGCTGATTGTGTGGCTCCACGGACGGGAGGAGTTTGAGACGGTCGCCGCGCTCATCGCGTTAGCCCGGGCCCATCTCGGCAGCCGGCCACTGTATGCGTGCACCGGCCCGGCCACCGCTACCGGGATTCCCGGCCTGCCCGTCGGGCACCGCAAAGCCACCGCGCGGGCGCTGACCGCGGTCGGGTTCACCCCCACCCGTGCCCAGCAATACTTCCTGTGCGACCTCACCATAACCCCGCCACCAGTGGCTGAGTATCCGCTGGCAGAGGTCACGACGATCGCCGACCCTCCCGGCTGGCAGCTGGAACTCACCGATACCGACGGCCACCACATGGCCACCGCTATCCTGCGCGCCCCCACGCCCGACACCGCCGGTATGGCCGTCCTGTGGCAGCTGGCCGTGCGCACCGAACACCGCCGCCGCGGCATCGGCACCCGCCTGCTTAACCAGTGCCTGCACCATGCCCACACCCATGGCGTGGTCCGCCTGACCGCCGACGTCCCCGACGGCGACATTCCCGCCGCCCGGCTGCTGGCCAAGACCGGCTTCCTCCCCGTCGACACCCTCACCGTCTACCACCGACGCCCCTGACAGCGCCGACGCCAACCAGCGGCCCCGCCTGTCGGCGATCACGAAATACGTGATCGTTCACACCACCGATGTGTCCAGAGACTTCCGACCCTGGATAGGACCGCTGTTGAACGGTCGTGTGGGGGAGCAGGGCTGGGGATCCCGGTCGTATGTCGGCCCCGTGGGGGCGCGGCGCGGCCGTGCCGCGGAGAGGTGGAGCAGGACATGGAGATCACGGTGTGCGCGGGGCCGGCCCTGCGCCGGGCTGTGATCACGGTGTGCGGGGAGCTGGACATCAGCACCGCCGCGGACCTGCGCCACGCCCTCACCGCTGCCGTGGCCGTGTACGAGGAGACTGTGATTGACCTGGCCGGTGTGAACTTCTGCGACTGCGCCGGGATCGGCACTCTGGTCGCCGTCCGGAACCTGGCCCGCCGCCGCGGCCATCGGCTACGTGTGCGCCGCATCCCCGGCCACCTGCAGCGGCTGCTGCACCTCACCCACACCCGCCTGACCGACACCGGTCCGCCCCACCCCGCACCGGCCCGGCCGGGGACGCTCCCGCCCACACGGCTCCCCCCGAAGATCACCGCCGGACAGCGTAGCCCTGCGCTGCGCCCATGGGGATGTGGCGCGTTGCGCGGCCCCGGACGTCGGGGTTGCCGGACGGGGAACCGCGTTGCCGGCCCAGGCACCCGGTGGGAGTCCACACAGCCGGCACCGCTCCGCCCCCGGCGGGACGCTGGGCGGGGCTGCGGGACTCCGCTGTCGCGTGAGGGATCGGGGCGCCGGGGACACACTGGGTGGACCTTTACCGTTGCGGCCGTGGCCGGGACAGCGAAAGGGGACCGGGATGCGGGCGAACGTGGGTGACGTGCTGCGGTTCACCGGCCGCAAGGTCGGCACGCCTGAACATCGTGCGACGGTCATCGAGGTGCTCGGGCCAGGTGGTGGGCCGCCGTACCGTGTGGAGTACGACGACGGCCAGCCGACGGCGATCTTCCCCGGTCCCGGCTGCCTCGTCGAGACGGGCGAGGCTGATCTGACCACCCCGCCGCACGTTGGCTGAAGGCGGAGTGGTGGAGCGGGTGGTGTCGGTGGAGCTGACGGCGGACGGGTATGTGGTGTCCTGCCCGGGCTCGCCGGTGGTGGGGCGCGGTCCGACCGAGTCGGAGGCGTGGCGGGATTTCTGGGTCGCGGCTCGGGCGAGCTGGAAACCACCCGGGCAGACGGTGCGGCGCCTGGCGACCAGCTGCCGCAGCGGCGGGAGAAGCGGGTGCGGATCCGCACGATCCGGGTGCGGGACCTGTTCGGCTGACCGGCCTGGCCTGGCCTGGCCGTGGCACCGGCCCCCCCGGCTGCCGCAACCCTAGGGCTCGCGGGCCGCGTTGGGGTGGGGCGGGTGTGTCCGTCTCCGGTACCTTACGCGGGTGAAAGTGGCGGCAACCGGGGCGTCGCCAGGGGCATCCAGCCGGACCGGGCAGTGCCTGAAGCCTGTGCCCTGGCTGGCCGGGTGACAGCACTGCCGTTAATCAAGGCTCGCTACGGGTAAGCGAGGTGGACCTCCACGGTCACCTTCGGGTTACGAGTGAGTCCGGCGCCCGCTACGCGCCACCGGACGTCGGTAACGCGCCACTCGAGTTCCTCATCCGCATTCGGACCTACCTCTTCCTCGACGAACGTCTCGCCGACCCGTGGCACATCGGGCAGGATGCAGTCGAATGTCTTGTTGTCCCAGACCAGTTGCACCATCACAGCCCCGACAGGCTTCGCCGATTCGGCGGGGCCGATAACGGCTACGGTCCGGCCGTGTCGCGTGAGGCGAGTTGTCTGTCCTGTGGCGTGTGCGCGGTCGGCGATCTCGCCGAGCCGCGATCGAGCAGCTTCGATCCCCATGACATCATCCATATCCATACCTTAAGGACCTTAAGGTATGGGCACAAGGTGGCTGCTGCCGTCAAAGCTCGGCCAGTGCCCACCCACCTGCGGGCCAGCCGCGACGCTCAACGGGCCACCTCGAGCGCTCAGGGGCCATCGAAGCGCTCAGCCACAATCGGCCCCGTCTCTCCCCGCCCGAGTGCGTTCTACTGGCGGTAGAGTGGCTGTATGGGAGAGAAGGACACCAGTATCAAGACGACAAGAGACGTCCGCGACCGCCTGAGGATCCTGGCCAGCGAACGCGGCACCACCATGAACGACCTGCTGGCGGAGCTGGTGGCGCGCGAGCTGACCGAGGAGGAGAAGGAGCAGCGTGCGCAGCAGGCCCTGGAGGAGATCAAGCAGACGACCGGGGTGACCGTTTCTGACGGCGCGCGGAGCCGAGCCCGTGCCTTCCTGCAGAGCCTCGGACAGGAGCACCACGCCGCGTGATCCGTGTCCTGCTCGACCACACCTGTATCAAGGCACTCGCCGATGGCGACGAATTCCTCAACGGCCTGTACGTGGAGGCCAGCTACGGCTATGCCGAGATCGTGATTCCGGCCCTGTCCGCCGTGGTCGCCGAGCGCGAACGCCCCGGCGCTGGTCAACACATCCTGCAGCGCCGTTTCACCACGACCGCTGACTTCACCCTGGCCCACGGCCTGGTGGCCAGCGCGTGGCGGAAGGCGGACTGGCGGGTGCTGCATCCCGCGTCGTTGGTGATCGTTGCCCAGCAGGCCGGGGAGGACGCCACCCTCTTGTCGCTGGAACCTGACCTGTACGTGGGCACCGGGGTCAGCCCGCTGAATCCGATGGGCTCGTGACCGATGCGTTGACCCGCCGTATCCGTCGCATGCGAGCGGACCGGGAGGCTTCCAGGTGCTCTCGCGGTTTGCCTCACCGTGCGCCGCCCACGGACTGCTGGGGTCGCGGAGACGACAAATCCATGGGAAGGCACAGCCGGTGGCCACATTTGAAGTGTCCGAGCCGATAGCGCACCGCCACCAGTCCAAGTCTTCTTCAGCACCCAGCCGGCCCAGGACGAGCGGGTGCAACTTCTCCCAGACCCTGCATGGCGGTTCACGCGGTGAATCTTGATGGGTGGCTTGCCGGAACCTTCCGAAGAGGGGCGGCAACTGTCGACAGGTCCATGCGGATGTGACGATGTACAGATCGCGGTAACTACTCGGCGGACTCTGACTCGTTCGGCCCGGGCCATGGTTGAGCCTGCCGTACAGGGCCTTGTACGGCAGGCGGTGTCCAGTCTCGAGCGTGAGTGCTTGTCGTTTGGCAGCAGGGGGCTTCAGTTCGGGGTGAACCAGGTGATGACGGCCTGGAGTACAGGGCTGGCCAGTACGTCGACCATCCCTGTGACGATGCCGGTCACGATCGCTGCAAGGAAGTAGCGCTCCTTCTTTGACCTGGCGCGAGAGCAGGAGGGTTCGGGCGTGTCGTGCCTGTCTGTGTTCGTCATGGCGAAGAGCGTGCAGATCGGCTGAGCACGCTGCGACCTCCCATATCAAGAAATGGGGCAAAACTGCAGGCGAGGGCCAGTACGGTCGGTTCTCCGGAGCGGATCCGGACCGGAGAAGACCGGAGGTGGGGGTGTCGCAGGATCAGGAGCCGACGACGGCCCGGAGGCAGTTCGCTCAACGTCTCCAAGACTTGATCAGGGCATCGGGTTTGACGCGACAGCAGTTCGCGCGCCGTGCCGAGATAGTTGAGCGGCAACTGCGCAACCCTCCGAAGAGGCGGCCGGAATTCAACGAACAGCGGCTCACCGACTGGTGCGCCGGCAGGAATGTGCCCAGTGAGCGGGTAGTGATCACACTCGTTCACACAGCCGCAGGGGCACGAAAGGAGCGCAGCCTCTCCCCTCTTCATGTCACACCGGGCCTCCTGTCAGTTGATCAGTGGCTCAAGTGGCGTCAGAACGCTCGACAAGAAAGCACCAAGGAGGCGCCGACGCCGTCTCTGTCACAGGAAGCGGCGCCTGGCAGGCTGGGGGGAACCCTCGACAAAATCGACCCCGTTCGGCATCTGCAGGTGCACCCTGCCATCGAGGCCGATCACAGTGCGCCATGCCCTGATGAGCGCACGGGGCTGCCCCAGTACGTACCGCGCGCTCACGACGGCTGGCTTCGGAATGAAGTGGCTCAGGCAGACGCGGGCGTGAGCCGTTTGGTGGTGCTGGTGGGAGACTCCTCGACCGGCAAGTCCCGAGCGTTATGGGAGGCCGTCACGCGATTGCCGGCAGGGTGGCTGGTCTGGCGGCCGAGTGACCGTGCCGATCTCCTGCAGGGGCTGCGGCGCCAGCGTTCCCTGGCCCACACCGTGCTCTGGCTCAACGAACTCCAGCACTACCTTCTCCCCCACGGTCAGCCGGACCCCGGCGGACGGGCAGCCAGTGCACTGATGTCGCTACTGGCCGATCCCGACCGGGGTCCCCTACTGGCTGTGGGCACTCTGTGGCATAGGCACCACACCACTCTCACCCAGCATCCGAGCGACTCCCTGCAACGTGACCCTCACCAGCAGGCCCGCGCATTGCTCAACGGTTCCACCCTCACGGTGGCTGAATGCTTCACCACCGACGACTTGAGCACCCTGCGGGACTTCGCTACGGACGATCCTCGACTGGCTGAGGCCTTGGCCAACGGCGGCAGCCGGATCACCCAGTACCTCGCTGGAGCCCGCGAGCTGGTAGCCCGGTACGAACAGGCATCTCCCGAGGTCCGTGCCGTGCTCGACGCCGCAGCCGACGCCCGCCGCCTAGGACACGGAGAGTTGCTTCCCGAAGCCCTTCTCCGCGCGGCAGCCGGTTCCTACCTTCACCTCGACTACTGGCGGACCCAGACACCGCAATGGCGGCAGGCATGGTTCGAACGCGCCGTGCACGGCACCGCTCAGGCATGCCGTGGAATCCCGGGCCCTCTGACGCAGGAGGTGGCACCGCCAGGTCAGCCAGATTACGTCGAACCTCGCTACCGGCTGGCTGACTACCTGCAGGCTCACACCGCGCGCACCAGGCGCGGTGCGTGCCCCCCAGCCGGCTTCTGGGATGCGGCGGCAGAGCACCTTACGGAGCCAGCTGCTCTCATGTCGTTCGCAAGTGCCGCCGAGGAGCGTCAGCGACTGCAGATTGCAGACCGCCTCTATCAAGCAGCGGTAGAGCGTGGGCACACCGATGCGCTGTACGACTTGGCGCTTTTGAGGGAAGAGGTCGGCGACCGCGACGGCGCTGAGGGCTATGCCCTGCGAGCCGTCTGCCACGGCGACAGGCGAGCCGTGTCAGAAGTAGCCGAACTACGGGAGGACGCTGATGACCGGGAAGGAGTCGAACGGCTTTACGTGAAGGCCGCTCAGATCGGCGACACGTGGGCTCTGTACTGTCTGGCCAGGTGGCGACGGGAAACAGGAGACTGGGCCGGCGCTGAGGACTACGCCCAGCAGGCCGCCAGGCTCGGGGAGACCCGCCCTTTGCAGGATCTCGCAGAGATAGCGAGTGACGTAGAGAGCGCCGAGTACTACGCGCTGAAGGCCGCAGACCATGGGGACACGCTCGCCCTGAGAACACTCGCGCAAAAGCACGAGGAGACGGATCCGGAGACGGCACAGCGGTTGTATCAGCTTGCTGCGGGCTGTGCAGATGCCCAGGCTCTACGCCATCTCGCCAGGATGCGTCAGCAGGGTGGGGACACAGACGGTGCCGAGAGGCTGTATTGCGAGGCGGCCCAGCTCGGCGATACCGACGCCATGCGAGTGCTCGCTTTGAGGTACCACACGGCGGGAGATGCGCAGGCCGCGGATCAGATGTTCCGGCGGGCTGCTGATCATGGGGACATGCTAGCCCTGGGGGATCTGGCTGCACGGCGGGAGAGGGCTGGGGACAGGGAAGGCGCCGAGTGCTGCGCCCGCGAAGCCGCCAGCCAGGGCGCCACCAATGCGGTGTGGGACTTCGTGCAACAGCGGGAAATGGGCGGCGACCCAGACGGGGCCGCGACCTACGCCCTCCGCTGTGCACGTGATGGAGCCGCCACGGTTGTGTGGTACCTCATCCAGCGACGGGAATTTCTTGGCGACCGGGATGGCGCCGAACGGTTGTACCGTCAGCTCATCAGCCAGGGAGAGAGCAGCGCCATGCTGGGCTTGCTTCGACTGCGGGAATGGGCCGGCGATCGCAAGGGTGCCGAAGCTTACGCATTCCAAGCCGCTGGCCAAGGTCACCCTGAGGCAGTGCGACTTCTCTTTGAGCTGCGGCAAGCGGCGGGTGCCGAGGAGGATGCAGAGCGGCTGGCGCACGAAGCAGCCGACCGGGGCGACACCGCCCCGTTGCTGAGCAGGGCCGGCATGCGGGAAGAGACCGGGGATACAAGCGGCGCCGAGCAGCTCTACCGGATAGCTGCGGATCGAGGAGACGCCAAGGCTCTCCTGGCCCTGGCTCGGCTGCGTGAGGCGGTCGGGGACCGGAACGCAGCCGACGAACTGTACTGCCAGGCCGCGGAACGTGGCTCCAGGATGGATGTTCACCTCTTGGCTCTGGACCGTGAGAGGGACGGGGACCAGGAGGGCGCTTTGCGTCTGTACCGAATGCTCGTCGACCAGGGAGACACCTGGCCGCTGCGATGCCTGGCCCGTATCCGGGAAGCCGAGGGAGACAACGAGGGAGCCGAGCGTCTTTACCGCCGAGCAGCTGACCACGGACATCTACCCTCGGAGAGCGTGCGGCCGCGCTGGCCGTTCGGACTGGATGCGAGCGGCAACCCCGCTGAGCGATGGTGGTGAAGGTTGTTCAGCGCGGCTGAGTCTCAGGCGACAGCCTTCATGTCCCATGTCGCGTTCGGCGACACGGTGCCTGACTTGGGCAGGATCGCGCTTTGAGGTCCGCTTTGCGGGGTGATTACGGCGTAATCACCCCGCGGAGGCAGGGTCTGGAGAGCCGAAGTGATTACGGCGTAATCACTGGCGCACGTTGCCTGCCGCGGCACTGGTCCTCACGACGTGGCCGTCTTCCCTTGCTCCCTGCAAGACAAGACGGCCACGTCGTGTTTCCGGGCAATGGCACCCCCGATGCCGCGCTCACGTTGTCGGCGACTGGGCCAACAACGGGTTCACGACAGGACCTGTGCGAGGACAGAGCCAAGGGTGGCCCCGAGGGTGAGAACCATGGCGAAGACGGCGCCTGCGCGCATGAGGGCCTCTGGATAGCTGGCACCGTCGAGGCGGGCCAGTTTCCCTGCGCCAGCGGCGGCGATGAGCGCGATGAGGGCCACCACGGCGGTGGCCAGCAGTGCAAGGGCGAGACGGGTCACGGCGGACGACCTCCACATCGGTGGTGTGCTGACGTGATCGAGATTTGCGGATCCGGTGTTCGCCGGGGTGCGGCCGGACGATGATGCACATCGGTGAACACGGCAAGACCTTGGGGGACGTGTGGACGAGGCAGAACTCATGCGGTTACGAGACCGCTTGATGGACGCTGTGGCTGAATCCGGGCTGTCGAAGACACAGCTGGCCGCCCGTGCACACATGGGCCGGACCACCGTCCATGACGCTCTGCGTCACGGCAGCCCGCCGCCCTCCCCCGCCACCGTGGCCGCCCTAGCCCGCGTCCTCCGCCTTCCAGCCGCCGAACTGCTGGACCAACTCCGGCGTGCGCAGGGTGCCTCCCCCATGGACGCCGGACGCAGCGACGATGAGGCGGGCCCGGGCCGGCCCATCTCCACTTGGGACCCGCACGACTTGGAGGTGCATCCCGCTGGCACTGTCGGCTCGACCGAACCCGGTCGGGCCAGTGGTACGGCGCGGCGGGCACTGCCCGGATACGTGCCCCGAGACCATGACCGGCTCCTGGCTGAGGCCGTAGGCGACGCGGCCGGTGGACACAGTCGTCTGGTGGTCCTGGTGGGCACATCGGCCACGGGTAAAACAAGGGCGTGCTGGGAAGCTGTGCAGCCGCTCGCCAGCCGAGGCTGGCGGCTATGGCATCCCTTCGATCCGACCCGGGCAGAGGCGGCGCTGGAGGAACTGCAACACGTACGACCCAAAACCGTGGTGTGGCTGAACGAGGCCCAGCACTACCTAGGAGACCCTCGGACGGGCGAGCGCATCGCAGCCCAAATCCACCATCTGCTCACCCGCTCAGATCGAATCCCCGTTCTTGTGCTGGGCACCCTCTGGCCCGAATACGCTCACCAGTACTCCGGCCTGGCGCAACCCGGCAGGGCAGACCGGCACAGCCGGACGCGGGAACTGCTGGCCGGCCGCACCATCACCGTCCCTGACACCTTCGGCCCGCAGGCTCTGGACGACGCGGCTGCCCTCGCAACACGTGGCGACCGGCTCCTGGCCGACGCCCTGACTCGCGCCCGGCGAAACGGCCGCCTGGCTCAGGAACTCGCCGGAGTACCCGAACTCCTCGTGCGCTACCAGACCGGAAGCCCCGGAGCACGGGCGGTGCTGGAGGCGGCGATGGACGCCAGGCGTCTGGGAGTCGGCCTGAACCTTCCGCAGGCCTTCCTCACCGATGCCGCCACTGACTACCTGACGGACCACGATTACAGCAATCTCGCCGAGGACTGGGCTGAGCAGACCTACGCGGAACTCGCCCATCCTGTCCACGGCAAGCAAGCACCCCTGAGCCGCACCAACCGGCGTCCCACACGGCGCCTCCCTGGTCAGACGGCAGTGCAAACGGAGGTTGTGCAGGCCGTAGGGCCGGCCTTCCGTCTCGCCGACTACCTCGAACAACACGGTCGCGAGACCCGACGCTTGATGTGCCCGCCCGCGTCTTTCTGGCACGCCTCCTACACTCATCTCACCCACTCCCCCGATTTGGACGAACTCGCGCGAGCGGCGCAAGCCAGGCACCGCCTTCAGTGGGCTCACCACCTTCGCCAAAAAGCCGCCGACGCCGGCGATCTGAATACCTTGTTCCACCTGGCAGGGAGTCGCGAGCAGGCCGGGGACCTGGACGGCGCTGAGGCTGCCTACCGCCAGGCCGCCGATGCCGGAGGATTCAGCGCCCTATTGAATCTTGCGCAGATGAAGGTGAAGGCAGGCGATTGCAAAGGCGCTGACGCTGCCTTTCAGCAGGCCGCCGACGCCGGCCTACTCGGCGCCCTGACAAGCGCAGGCCTGACATGGAGGGAGGCCGGACACTTCGAACGCGCAGAGGCAGCCTTCCGCAAAGCCGCCGACATGGGTGACACGGGCGCCCTGCTCTACCTGGCCGGAACCCGGGAGAAGGCCGGAGACTTGGTGGGCGCTGAGGCTGTCTACCGGGAGGCCGCCGACGCCGGCGAACCCTACGCGCTGCCCAGCCTGGCGTGGATGCGGGCAGAGGCTGGGGACATGGAAGGCGCTGAGGCTCTGTACCGGGAAGCCGCCGACACAGACGAACCAGGCCTCCTCATCGAACTCGGCCTGCTTCGCGAGAAGGCCGAGGACTTGGTGGGCGCTGAGGCTCTCTACCGGCAGGCCGCCGAAGCAGACGTCACCCAGGCGCTCTTCAGTCTGGCACGCCTACGGCAAAGGACCGGGGACTTGGAGGGCGCCGAGGTTGCCTTGCGGCAGGCAGCCGACGCAGGTGAAACTGACGCCCTGTACAAGCTGGCGCAGATGTGGCAGGCGGCCGGGAACCTGGAGCGCGCACAGGCTGCCTATCGGCAGGCTTCGGACAACGGCGTAACCCACGCCTTGATCAGCCTCGCGCAGGTACTGGAGAAATCCGGGGACCTGGGAGGCGCTGAGGTTGCCTTCCGGCAGGCCGCTGATGCCGGAGAATCCCAGGCCTTGCTGGCTCTCGCCTCGATGCTGCAGGAAGCCGGTGACTTGGAGGGCGCTGAGGTTGCCTTCCGGCAGGCCGCCGACGCCGGTGAGAGGCTCTCCGCCTTGATCGGCCTGGCGAAGCTTCGTGAGAAGGCCGAGGACTTGGTGGGCGCTGAGGCCCTCTACCGGCATGCCGTCGGCATCGATGCGACCCATGCATTGCGCTATATCGGGCTGATGTGGCAGCGGGCTGGTGACCAGGAGCGAGCCGATGCTGCCTTCCGGCAGGCGGCCGACGCCGGCAGCCTCATCACCTTTGATAGGGCTGCAGCAGAACTGTTCTCTCCAAGAGATAAGTGGCCCTACGGGCTCGATCCGGACGGCAGTCCCACGGCACCTTGGTAGCGCAGCCGTTGGTGGCCTTGATGGCTTCAGCCACTGAAGAGGTTTTGTGTGTCGGCCACACTGGCTGGCCTCTCGCTCATGCCACCGCGAGCTTGGACGTCCTCAACGACGTGGGGATGCCGCTGGTCAGTACCCAGGCGTGGGCATCAGCAGGGCAATACAAGCCCCGATGCCTTGCCTTGTCCTCGCCCGCCCGTGTTGGAGAGGGCCAGCGTGATCACCCTGAAGGCCACTGACCGGAGCGCGGTGTAGCTGAACCATGACCTGTCCATCCCGCTAGATCCGACCAAACGGCCGAGCAGCAGGAAGCAGCTTTGGAAGAGCTCAAGGCGGAGCGTGCCCGGAAGGAGAGAGAAGGGGCACGTACAGCCACGGCCCAGCGAGAACAGGCGGCTAGTGGACTCGAGGACAGCACGACGGCAAGCCCCGTCGGTGATTACGGCGTAATCACCGACGTACCGGCTGGCGGTGCGCATGGTGGGGACACATCTGCCGACGGTCCTGTTGGTAATGACGGCGGCGTCACCAAAAGCTCCAGCACCCCCCGGCCACGGAGGGCTCAGCAGGAGTCATGACATCAGAGGCGATCCCCGAACCGCGCGGGCACTCATCCACTTCGGCAGCGACCGAAACCGCCCGGGAGGAGCCGCGACTCCGGAAGGTGCCGTACGACGAGCCTGGCCCCCTCGCGATGCTCCTGGACACAGATTGAATCAGACGACACCTTCTTCACCCTGCTCAAGTTCCTGAACACCAAGGCACTGGAAAGGGACCCAGCCCGGCTCGGGGAGCTGGCGCGCTCCCTCGCTGAGCAAGCTGGTGCTCGGGTCGACTGAAGCCGCCTGCGCAGGCCTTCAACTCACGGCGCAGGTCGAGACTGAGCAGGCCCGGACCAGGCGAACCGCGCACGGTCACGATTCGTGCGAGCGGAAGCCGCTGTCCTACGACCCGCCGTCCGACGCGGTGCGGACGCTCTAGTACTGCAACGGTCCTTGTCGTGACTGCTGGCCAGCTCGGTCGTTGGTGTGGTTATGGGTGGGGACCTTGCTGGTGTCAGGTTGTGGGCCGGGGAA
>NZ_JBEXYL010000150.1:11112-14027 GCF_040630895.1 Streptomyces sp. NPDC005728 | reverse complement strand
GTGCGTCCGGGGCGCGGGTACAGCGGCTTGAGGCGACGGGCGTACGGGGCGAGGACCGCGAGCACGGGGCCCGCGGCGGTATGCAGGCGGGCGAGCGCGGACGTGACGGTGGCGGCGACGTGGTCACGAGCCGCGGGGCGAACGTCGCGTCGCCACACCGCGCCGCCGTCCGACCGGTTCCAAGGATCCTTCAACGCCGGTCCCACCTCGCACGGGTGCCTTGCCGCGCGGTTGGACCCAGCAGGCGGACACAGCGGTGCTCCCTCTTCCTCCGGGCCTGGCGGGCGTCTCGCGGATAGGCGAATATTTGCGGTAGCTTCACTAACTACACACACGTATTCGGCAGCAGCGAACACTCACTGCTGTGACCAGCACCACTCCGGTAACCGCTGCGGGCGCGCAGACCAACGTGCTTACACGCATTTCGTACCTCTGCTGCCCAACGTGCCGACTCTGGACTCCGGCTCAGCCGGAGGCTCCTTCGGGTCGCAGAACGTGTACCGGACTCTCCTGTCGTTTGCCGTACGCGACCACGTGGGTCGTGTCCCTTGTCGTGATGTAGCCGATCAATCGGCCGTGGTCTTGGTGGTATTGGGTAGCTCGGTGGCGCTATCGGGGAGCTCGGCGGGGTAGATCTGGCCCATGCCCCCTCGGGGAGGGCGCAGTCGAGCAGGCCGACGCCCTGGCCGAGGAGATCGTGGATCTTGTTCCAGCGTTCGCGGGTGGTCTGCTCGCGTACTCCTCCGGGGCGGGGCGGGTTGATGGTGGCCCAGCAGCCGGCGTGTGCGCGGACCTCGAGCAGGACTTTGTCGCAGAGATTGCGCCAGAGGTGCCATCGGTCGCTGACCTGCACCGCGTCGGGCAGGACGCGGCGGACGGCCTCGGCGTAGGTGGCCGATCCGTCCCGGCACACGACCTCGACGCCGCTGCCGTGCTCCCGCAGCCAGGACTCCAGGGTGGCCGTCTCGCGGTCGGGCAGGACCGCGACGCGTCTGCCGGTCTGGGCATCCGTGATGATCGTGGCGTAGCGGTGGCGGCGGCGCAGGGCGTCGTCCACGCCGATCACCCGCGAGACCGCCTGATGCGGCAGCGGCAGGCGCCGCAGATGGCGCAGCGCAGTACTGCGGGAAACGGGCACGGCCAGCAGACCGGCGAGGCGGGCGGCCGCCCGGCCGCATAACTCCCGTGCCACCTGGGATATTTGGGCGGCGAGCCGCACCGTGCGGCGCTGATGGCGCTCCAGCAGCCCGGGGATCTGTTCGCGGAAGGTCTGCCGCCGGCATCCCGGGACAGGGCAGACCAGCCGCCGTACGCGCAGGTGGACGACGACCTGGCGGGCGTCGACCGGCACGTCCGTCACCGTCCGGCCGTGGTACCCGTGCACCTTCGCCGTCGGAGTCCCGCACACCGGACACGGCACCGAATCCTCCCGGGTGCGGGCCGTAACCAGCACCACGTCACCGCCGTCCGCCACGTCTTCGACGACCAGCACCGACAGCCCGGAAAACACCGTGAGCATAAGGGAGTTGACATCCATCACACGATCATGATCGCAGACAGCTACTCGGCGTCACCACCGACTACGGACCGGAGCCGAACGTTCTTACAGTCCCTTCACTGAGGATCGAACCCGGGAACGTGAGCCTGGAGGTCGGAGCGTGAGCCACAGGAGAAGCAACAGCAGGAAGCAGAAAGTCGCCGTCGCGACGGGCACAGTGGTTGTCCTGACAGCCGGCGTGCTGCTGCCGGGAGCGTTCGCGGCGGAGTTCGGCGCCGCTTTCGGTTCGGTTCCCGGTGCGGCGAGCTCGTCCTGCGCCGACGGGGGCAGGTGTTTCGGCGTCTGCTTCGGTTGATCGTCCGGTGCCCGGTCAGGCCGATCCTTCAGCTGTTTCTCCGGGGTGCGCCGGCCCCTGCTCCGCCTGTTTCCTCGGGAGTTGCACTGGCTGCTCCCAACAAGCTCAACGGTCTCACCGGCCTCATCAACTCGATCCGCTCATCGCCGGCGCTGGCAAGGGCGCTGGCGGCGGGCAAGCAGGACGACCAGGCTGGCGCCGAGGTTGACGCCGATGGGCAGGCAGGTGCAGACGAGTTTGGCGCGGGTGATGGTTTCGGCGACGGCTTCGACTCCGCTGGCTTCGGCGACTCCGGAGATTTCGGCGAATTTGCATCCCTCAACGCTGCTGTTGCTTCCTCGCCCGTCGGGGACTGTTCCCCGGGCGGCGAAGCCATAGAGGGTGATGCTGCTGCGGAGCAGCACTGCTGTGGAACAGGGAAGTGCTGCCGTCGATAACCTGATTCGGGGCTGTCGGGCACCGTTGATCAGGGATACGGGAGGGACTGAGCCGGGGCGCGCTTTTCGGGACGGCACGGGCATCCGCCCCGTGCCGTCCTCGTGTGTGGTGCCGGTGCCGGCGCCTTCCACGGGGCTGTGCGTAGTCCGTCACCCAAGATCCTGGTGGAATGTTTTTTCGGTGGCGGACGTGTTGAGTTTTTTCGTGGCGGTGGACGTAGGGGGGGCGGACGGGGGGCGTGTGGGACTGCGCAAGTCGTACAGGTCGGTCTTCCCACGGGCCGACCCCCTGGAGGTAAGGGAATTTTGAGTCACAAGAGGATCAACAACAGAAAGAAAAGAGCCGTCATCGGGACGGCGGTGGCGGTGGTCCTGACGGGCGGAGTTCTGCTGCCGGGGGCCTTCGCTGCAGAGCCCGGTGCTGCTTCCGGTTCGGTTCCTGCTCCTGTGAAACCGTCCGGCGCCGTCTGTGTCAGCGGTGACCAGCCAGCTGAATTGAAGTTCTTCTTCATCCCTTCGCTAATCGATCTGGATGCTGAGCTCCAGAGACAGGCTCGCGAGAGTGGCGAGGCCACGGGCAGAGCCATCCGCGAGGCGCTCGGGGGCCTTGGTGCCACGGGAGGTC
>NZ_JBEXYL010000150.1:0-11013 GCF_040630895.1 Streptomyces sp. NPDC005728 | reverse complement strand
CCCGTCGATCCCGGCGGTACTGGTCCTGGCGGTGCGGGAGGTCCCGTCGATCCCGGCGGTACTGGTCCTGGCGGTGCGGGAGGTCCCGTCGATCCCGGCGGTACTGGTCCTGGCGGTGCGGGAGGTCCCGTCGATCCTGGTGGTGCGGGAGGTCCCGTCGATCCTGGTGGTGCGGGCGGTCCCGGCGGTCATGATCATGGCGGTGCTGGCGGTCCCGGAGCCGCTCGATTCGCCGCCATCGAGTGCTCTCCGAGCGGTGGCACCGCGGCGCAGTAAAGTGCTGCGGATGTTGATCCGTAACCCACTCCTGTAACCGTCGGGCAGCGGGAAGTCGGAGTAGGCGGAGGACCGAGTCCGGGATGTGACTGATCGGGACGGCACGGGGATCCGCTCCGCGCCAGGGCGGGGCAACCGCGGAAGGCAGGGCCGGGGCTCAACTGCAGGGTAGGGGAGCCGGGCAAGGCGCGGCCAACATCCAACTGCAGGGCACCGGCATCGGCCTCTGCCCGTTCAGCATTGGGTTCTCGCTAAAGGGCTGTCCCGTAAATGATCTGCGAGTCGTCTCGGGCATGGTTGACCGCGGTGAAGTCCGTTGATCTATCCGGTGAGGGCGAGGTTGTGCATCCGGGCGATGCCGAGCATGGCGTGGTGGACGCCGTCGCCCTTCAAGCGGCAGTCGCGGAGGATCTTCCAGGTCTTCATACGCGCGAAGACGTGCTCGACGCGGGCCCGGGCCTTCTTGTGGGACTTGTTGTGCTCCTCCTTCCAGGCCGGGAGTTCGCTCTGGCCGCGCTGTCGGCGGTGCGGGATGACGAGTCCGGTGCCCGGGTAGCCGCCGTCGGCGATCGTGAGGGTCTTGCCGACGGCGGCCTTGGCGCCGGACTCCTCCCATGCCTTGCAGTCGTTCCGGTTCCCGGCGAGCGGCCGGCCGACCACGACGACAAGGCGTGAGTCGGCGTCGATGACGACCTGGTGGTTACTAGTGACCCGTCAGCTGGGCCATTCGGCCAACGTGAAAATCGGCCCAGGTGACACGCTCAGCGTAGCGCTGGGGGAGGGGGTCGGCGTCGGTGGACGTCGGGAGGAGTTGTTGCGCTTTGTTTCCGTTGGCACGGGGGATGCGGAGCCCGGCTCAGAGTTCCGCGGGGAGGGTTCGGCGGAATCTGATGGTCTGGTCTCTCCGGTCTGTCCTACGGAGGTGAGGCCAGGTGCCGGTGTGCCGCCGGGGGAGGTGTCGGGCGGTCTGCCGAGCCAGGTCTGAGCGAGGGAGCCGTCGCGGACCTTGAGGGTGACAGTGTCCGGGCGGTCGTGGGCGCGTTCAAGGGTGAGGAGCAGGGGCGGTGAGACGGCGGTGGCGATTTCTCCCTTCGTATTCCAGGCCAGGTGCAGTCCGTCGGCGCCATCGCCGGGCTTCGCGGGGCAAGCGTGCAGCTGGAGGGTTTTGTGGCCCGCGGTGTCCAGACACAGACCCGGGTCCGCGGCGTTGCGCACTATGGAGTCGTCGCCGAAGATCCACTGCTGCCGGGCAGCCGATGTACAGCGGCTGGTGACCACGTCCGCCGTCGGGCGGAGGGCGCCGTCGCGGACGTCCAGGCACTGGCCAGTCGCGGCGTTGCGCAACAATGTGCGGAAGGCGTGGGTGCTGGGCCGCGAAGCGGCCGAGCGCCCGCCCGGATTCGTGGCCGGGGGCTGCCGGGTGTTGCTGTACGACGGTTCGGCCGCGTGGCCGCTCAAATCGGGGATGAAGCGGACCGCCGCGGTGGAGGCGGCGACAAGGGCGGTGGCGACAACGACGGCAACGGTCCCCGGGCGCGCCCGTGTGCGGAGGGCGGCATGCGGTGAACGGGGGAGCCTGGCTGTGTCGGTCCGTGGAGCCTGTCCGGGGTCGCCCAGGTACAGCTCGGCTCCCCAGGCCACCATCCCGTGGACCAGGATCAGAGGCAGCCGGTCCATGTGCTGGGTCAGTTCGTGGCCGGCTGCTCGGCAGCGGGCGCAGCCCGCCAGGTGCCGTTCCAGATCCGATGCCCCCTGGTCGGTCGTTGTGGCGCGGGTAGCCGCGTCCAACAGGCTGGCGTATGCCAGGCAATGGCGGTCGGTGGTGCCCGTGAGGTGGGCCTGGACGCATTCCTCGCGGAAGAGCGTGCGTGTCTGGGCCAGATGCTGTGCGGTGACGTGATCGTCCCGGCCGGTCAGGCGGCTGATCACCGTTGGCGGATCGAGCTCGACCACGCTGTGCCATAGCAGGCACTGGATCTGCTCTGGCAGTTTCAGGAAGGCCCGGTGGGCAAGGGAGGGCTGGAGTCCCTCCTTGCCCACGCGGACGTTGTCCGGTTCGTCCAGCCAGGCCAAGAGTTCGGCGCTCAGCTCCGCTCTACGGCCGCCCTGCACCCAGGCACAGGCGCGTACGAGAACCGCGGCGAGCAGAGTGGGGCGCCAGGCGAATGCCGTGGCCTCGTTGTCCCGGGCCTCCCGCTGGGTGCGGAGGAACGCTTCCCTGGCCAGTTCCGTTGCCGCGGCCGACCTGCGGGTGCACAACACGGCATAGCGGTAGACGTTCGTCCAGTGCCGCGCGAAGAGCTCCTCCAAGACGAGGAATGAATCACCACGTCGCGGGCTCAGGCGTACCAGCGCGGTCAACGCGGCGTCTGAAAGGCCCGGTAGTCCCTGGCCGGGTGGTCTCTCACTCAAGGTGCCCTCCTGATCGGGGGATCAACCGCGGACCAGAGTTTAGAATTGCTGAATGCCGTTCAGAGATCTCAGCGGTCGAATCTTCCCCCTCGGGCGTTGAATCCGCAAGCAGATCGGGGCAGCAGGCCTGCGACCTGTGGATGCCCGTCCCTGGAATCACCCGTGATCGGCCGTTACTGATGATCTCTGTGTGGTGTCGCCGTGCAGTCACCAATAGGACCAGCTCAGAGGGGCTGCTGCACGCGACATCACGCTCGGAATGCCGAACGCATCGCGAATCCGATCTCGCTCCTAAAAGAGCGTTTTGTCCCGGTGAGGTTGTTTGGTTCGAGGTTCAGGTGTCGCGCCAGTTCGGGGTGGATTCGCTGGGTGAGTCGTCGGCTTATGAGGTCGATCATCGCGACGTGGATTATGGCTTCGGAGCGGTGGGAGTGGGTTTCGTAGTCGCGGGCGAGGCGGCGGTGGTGCATGAGTCAGCCGGTTCGCTCGACCACCCAACGCCGGGGGATTACTTTGAATCCTTTGACGCCGGGGTCGCGTTGGACGACTTGGACGTCGATTCCGAGGCGGGCGCCGTGGTCGATGGCTTTCGTTCGATAGCCGGTGTCGGCCCACGCCCTTCCGTTGTTCTGGACCTCCACGCCCGGGTACACGACCGATCCGCAACCGCCCGTCGTGGCAGGTCACGGAGCTCGCGGGGAATTGCATGTCCGGCCGTCCGCGGATGTCTCGGTTCGGGCGGCCATCCGATGTTGAAGGCGTTCCGTCCAGCCGTCACCGTCCCCGTACCGCCGCGGTGGTACGTCCTGTATCCGTACATCTGGGGTGGTAGGTGCAGTGTCCTCTGTGGGGAGACGCGGTTCCGGGTCTGGTCACGAGAGTCTGGCATCAGTGCAGAAACTGACTGATATCGGACTGCGTTTTCGCAGCTCGGAGACTCAAGGAGTGCTCATGTCTACCTGGATCGTGTCCATGCCCATCCGCTCGTTCGACGGCGCTCTTGGGCACCAGCATTACGTCGTCGAGGGCGTGGATGCCGACAGTGCGCTGGACGAGGCCCTGTGGGAGGCCGGGAGTCTTGTGGCCCGCTTGCATCGGCGCGATGCCCTGCTCAATGTCCAGGACATCGTCGTTGCCCCGGCCAGGACGGATTCCCTGCAACCGGAGATCACCGACCTCCGGCACTCACTACACAGCCACGCCACGCGATGAGGGAGGCCCGGGTGGACACCGCTCCTGCGCGTATCTGGGGTCATGCCACAGCTGCTGATCCCAAGGAACGCCTCGCGCCCTTTCCTCGTTTCAGTGGCGCCGAACCCTGCCAGGACGCCGCCTTCGACCCGAACCTGTGGAGCAGTGATGACCGCACTGACCGGGTCACGGCCCAGCTGTCCTGTCTGAGCGGTTGCCCCACCCGCGAGCCGTGTCTGGCGTGGGCGATCGATCACCCTGCAGAGGCCAGCGACAGCATCTGGGCCGGCACCACCAGAAATCGCCGGCGGGTGCTGCGCCACGAATTTTCCCCCACTGTCACCTCGAAGGAGTCGGTATGAGTTCCCGGGACACGGCCCTGCTCATGCTCAAGAGCCGCCACCAGTGTGGGGACATCCAGCACGTGACAGGCCTGAGCACGGGGCAGCTGGCTGCACTCGCCGAAGTACAGGGTCTGTCCCAGACCGCGACCCGCTCAGGAGGCCTGCTGTCGGGCATCGACCCGGCACTCCTTCGTGGCATGGCCGCGCTGACGAAGGCCGAACAGACCGCAGACCGACGAGTCCGTCGGCAGTCCGTCCGCGTTCGTGAACTGCTCGGCGTTCTGGTCGACCACCAGAGCCGCATCGCAGACGAGAACCGCATCCGTGCCGAGATCGCCGACATCAACAAGAAGCTGTCGGCGCTGCAGTCGAAGCTCAGCCGCCTCGACACCAGCAGCACCATGATCATCCGAGCCTGGGCCAAGGACCGGGGCCTCCCAGTCAGCCGGGGCGGGGTACTGTCCGCCAAGGCCATCGATGCCTTCGAGGAGCACACCCGGCTGACAGCCCAGGTCGGGCAGGCCCGTGCAATCACCGCGGCCCGTCTCCAGTGCGAGATCGCCAACCTGAGGCGCAGCCGGACAGCCGCATGCAGGCGGCTGGAGCACATGACCAGTATGTCCACCGCCGAGGTTCAGTCCTCGGCCGAGGGGCAGGACTCGGACGTGCCCGTCGGGAATGTGCTGCCCGCGCACTCCGTTACTGATGATCTCTGCGTGCTGTCGCCGCCCAACGTGAAAGAACCGCAGACCAGGGACCAAGCAACCTGGCGCCATCACGCCGGGAATCTCAGTAGCGCGCGCCTGGAGGACGGCCGGAAGCCTGGACCACCTCCGGTCATGGTCGCCACCGAAGCGCCTGGCGCTATGCCTGCCTCCTCGCAGCGTGCCCACCACGAGCAGACGCCAACAGGAAAGGCAGCCGGGCGCAGCGTCGAGAGGTGCGGCCAGGAGGCAGCCGGTCCGCGCCCGGGGCAGCGGGGATGGGTCCGTGTCCAGGTGGCCGAATCCTTCGATCCGCCACGGGACTTCTGCTCGGGTCACTGTGCGTCGGTCGCCATCGCACACGCTGAAAAGCGCATGCCAGCCGTGCCATGACACAGATACCGCCCCTCGCTGGATGCCCCTACTTGCCAACGCCCGCCGTCACGCCGGAGACCGGTGGCTGACCGAGGAAGACGAACAGGACCAGGGGGAGCCTCTTGGTCCCCGCGGCTGCCTGCACCCACCATGGCTTCGCCCCGCCCTGGACAGCACCGTCGACCGGACAGCCCTGCTCCGTCAGCATGAGCGCCTCTGTACGTGAATTTACTGATGTTTCAACTTCTTTTCCGGGCAAGGGAATTGACGGGGTACGATCATGGCGCCCAATTCGACATGGGGGCAGATCTCCCTTTGCGTGGGCGTCATGTGTCCTTGATGCGTCAATCACCTCGGCTGCTGCGGTACACGCGCGACATGTGGCTGGCGTGCCGGAATCGGTGAGAGGTGTGGGCGGGGGCTTTCCTGTCGCGCCCTCTTGCTCAGCATAGAAAGAGATCCTTCAACCATGCGGAGTCGCTGATATGGCTGTCTTGGAAAGTCAGATGGAGGATCTCTGGAGCCGGCGAAACGAGACGTCGGTCCACATCGCCGAGGCAGCCGCCGCCGTTGGTGCTGCTACCGAGCAGTCGCGATCCAGGAATCTGCCACGCGCACCCGGCGACGCACCGGACGGTTCGCCTCGTCCGGCATGCCCTCCCTTGCCTCCAGCATGGGAACAGCGGCTGCCGAACTGGAAGCCGCCATCACCTGGTGCTCGCGCTCCCGGAACGCATGAACCGGGGTGATATCGATGTCATGTGCCAGTGCGGGCGCCAAGGTCCCGGGCGCCGATGTGGCCTACTGGGCCGTGAGTGTCGCTCTCCAGCTGCACGACAGCGAGGGCTATACCGGTCGCCCCTATGGAGGAGTGGCTGCGCGACATCCGCGGTTTGAGGATCGCTGACGGTTCCAAGGGCACGCCCTACCGCGCGCTGGCCCACTCCCTGCTGACGGCCTCCGCCCCAGGCGGGCATGTCGGACCGCTCGCCCATCTGTGAGGCTGCGTACCGGGCGCTCCGGCATGCCCGACCGTACGCAGGGCACCGCATTCCCACCCCTCACGCAGGTTGTTTCTCGTGTCCGCTGAGCTACGCCGTGGCCGTCGCCGACAGGCATCCCCTCGCTGCTCGAAGCCCGATGTTCAAGGCAGGAACCCACACATGGAGACCGAGGCAGACACACCTTGGTTGAGTCCCACCGAGCAGTTCGCTTGGCACACTCACCTGGCTGTCACCCGGATGCTCGCCCACCAGCTGGAGAGAGACCTGCAGCCCTTCGGCCTGAGCCTCGGGGACTACGAGGTCTTGGTCACACTGTCCGAGTCCGCAGCGCAGAGGATGCGGATGAACGTCCTCGCAACTGCCATCTTCGAGTCAAGAAGCCGCCTCTCGCACCACATAGCCCGGATGGAGAATGCGGGTCTAGTCCGGCGCGAACGCTGCACGTCCGATCTACGAGGGTTCTACGCCATTCTCACCGATCACGGTGCGCGCATGATGAGGACTGTCGCTCCCCATCATGCGCGCGCCATCCGTCGTCACTTCACCGACCTGCTCTCGCACGAGGCGCTCGCCGGCCTACACACTTCGCTGGAGATCATCGAGCAGCACTTACACAGTCTTCGGGACGGGCGCTGACCCGGAGATGGAGGTCTGCACGAGCTGTGGCTGCCACCGCTGGACCGGTGGCTCCGGGGCGGCGGCCGGAGCCGGGCAGCGGGAAGCGTCCCGCCTGGCCCAACCCGCGCCGTGGCCCACACCCCGTTCCGCCCCGGCCCGCATCTGCCGATCCCTCGAAGCCCGTGCGAGGCGGGAAAGCCGTTCATAGGGGACCGGATACCGGATAGGGCCAAGGCGTCCACTGTCCGAGCAAGCAGTCATTTAGCCTTTGTGGTGGCGCGGCGAGTTCCTTACACCTTGGATTAGGCTGATGGCGCTCGGGGCCACGCAGGTGTGACGGCCCGGTCAGGGTGCGCGATGAGCATCCTCAGCAGGTCGCGCGGCCGCATATCCGGACATAGCGGCACATATTTTGCTTCGTCAGGGCCTCCCAGGATGGGGTACCCACACTGGCTGGGATACCAGGACTCGAACCTGAACTAACGGAACCAGAAACCGTCGGGCTGCCAATTACCCCATATCCCATTTACTCCGAAGGTCCCGGGAGCTAAGGCCAGTCGGAGTGTGCCCTACGTGTCACAACGCAGTAGGGCCATGTGCCTAATCTATGCACTCTCTCCGTGGCACTCGGTGATTATCCAGCGTGTCGATCAGGGTTTTGGATTTTGGTACGCGAGGCCTGTCGAGTGATCCAGTCGGGACGGAGGCATTGTCGTGTCGTCTCGGTAAAGGGCATGACAGGGCGCGTGTCGTCGGTTCCGAGAACCGCGATCACGGTGGCGCCGCGGTGTAGAGCTCGCGTACGACCAGTCAACCGCAGGACGTTGCCACCCGCCGCCGGCACCTATTCTCCGATTCGTCTTCCGTTCGAGTTCCGGACGTCGCAGATGCGGACCGAGGCTTCCTTCGCAGCCCTCTGCGGAGCAGCCCCCGTGCCCGCCTCCAGCGGCAGGACCAACCGGCACCGCCTCTCACGCGGTGGTGACCGGGTAGCCAACGCTGCCCTCTACCGCATCGCCTGGTCCGCATGGGCAGCGACGCCCGCACCCGCGAGTACATCGCGCGGCAGACCGCCGCCAGCCGGACGAAGAAGGAAATCATCCGGCTCCTGAAACGGGCCATCGTCCGCGAGATCTACCGCTGCCTGACCACCACGGTCACCGTTCCGGACATCGCCTGCCTGCGACCCCTGCGGCAGTCCAAGAACATCACCCTCACAGCCGCCGCCCGCCACATGAGAGTCTGGCCAGCCGGAATCTCCACACTCGAACGCGGCACCCGCCGCGACGACGACCTCGCCCACGCCTACCGCGACTGGCTCCAAACCGCTTGACCAGCAATAGGAGCATCAACGCAGCGAACTCCGCCGCTTCGCGGCTCCGGTCCAGGGATCGCCTGTCCCCGGCATGAAGGCCGGGGTTTGCGGCGAAGAATCAACTGATCAAGCGAGCTGGGCGCGCAGGTGATGGTGGTCAGCAGCTGGGCGGCGACGCCTGCCGCGCCATCAGTGACTCGCCGGGTGACCGGATCCGATCAGGGGACTCTTTCCGCCTGGGCGGCCTGCCCGATTGCGGTTGTGGCCATACGACCATAGCGTCAGCGCGTCGGAATCATCCGAAAAGCCAACATAATCCCTTATGTTGGCTTCCCCATGACATCGAACGGAGCCTTCACCATGTCGGTGATGACCGGTACCCAGCCCCTGCAGCAGTTCGGTCAGCAGATCGCCGGGCCGCAGCAGCAGCTCGCGCAGGTCGTCCAGCAGTCGATCCAGCAGGCCTGCCAGCAGGCGAGCCAGCAGATCGCGCAGCGCATGCAGCAGACGCTGCAGCAGATCCAGCAGGTCCAGCAGCAGCTGCAGCAGCAGGGCCTGGCCCACCAGGCGCACCCGTACCTGGCCGTCGCGCTGCACACGTCGCTGATCCAGGGCGTGCGCAGCGCTGTGGAGCAGTCCGTGCAGCAGGCGCTGCCGACCGCGATCCTGACCCTGGTGCAGCAGTCCCAGCAGGGCCAGCAAGGCCAGCAGCAGTGGGGCGGCGGCTTCGGCCAGCAGCCGTTCGGCCAGCCGTACCCGCAGCAGTACCAGCAGCCCGGCTTCGGCCAGGCGGGTCAGCCCTTCGGCATCGGCTGATCCCTCACGGCGCGCAATGCGGTGTGCCCAAGAGCAGCTCTTGGACACACCGCATCACCGTGGAAGCGCGGGCGGCCCGTCATCTGGATCAAAAGCACAAAGACCGATGCAGGCATGGTGAAGGTGGACGTGATGGTCAAGGACAGGCCCGGAAGCAAGCCCCGCAACAACCGCCAGAGCGAATCCGAGGGCGCAGGGGCCGGCGGACCGGGACCCGAGGACAAAGAACCGGTGCGACGCAAGAACAGCGCGCCGTCACCGGTGGCGGCGCGACCGCGCCGGCAGCGGTACATGGTGACACCGCTGCCGCAGCAACTGCTACCACCGGGAGTGCCCGAACTGAGTATGGACGCAGTGTGTGACCGGCTCGAGGGCATGCCCGACGTCACAGTGATCCGCCGCCTCCAGCCGTCCGAGAAGCTGCTGACGGCCGGGGCGATTCCCTCCTGCCCGGAGATCGCGGTTGTCGAAGCCGCCGAGACCCAGCTGCCGGCAATGCGGACACTGCACGTGCACATCGAACCCGATCTGCCACTCTCCGGCACCGGACCCGCCGCCACGCCGACCGCAGGGATGCTGCCACTGCGCGACCCAGGGCTGGTTATGCCGCTGGACAAGCCCGCGGAGATCTCACTACGTGTCTGCGGCCCGGACGGTGAACCCCTGGCCGGCGCAGGCGTCTTCCTGATCGGGGCAACCTGGCCGACCCAGGGCATCACCGCCGCCGACGGAACGGTCACCATCACCCTGACCACGGATACCGAAGAGTCCATCCAGTCCCTCTACGTCCGCCCCAAGGGCGGCTATACCGACCGCTGGATCCACCGCCCCGACCTCTCGGCGACCCGGGAGAACGTCGTCACCCTCACCCCGCTCGCCACGGTGTACCCGGAGCTGGAGGAACGCCAGCAGTATGGCTGGGGCCAGCAGGCCATGCGGCTGGACCGGCTACCCCCTACGTTCCGTGGCTTCGGCATCAAGATCGCTGTCATCGGCACAGGCGTCAGCATCGACCATCCTGATCTGAAACAGCGGGTGCGTTCCGGGACCGATGTCGTCCGCGGCACCACCGAAGGCTGGGCGCACGACCTGGTCGGCAGCGGCACGCACACGGCTGGCATCATCGCTGGCGCAGACACCGGCAAGGGCACCATCGGCATCGCCGTAGACGCCGAACTCGACGTCTGCCAGGTACTGCCCGACGGCCACTTCAGCGACCTGATCGCCGCCCTCGACCACTGCATCGAGCACGAGGCCGACATCGCCCACATCGCCGTGGCAACCCCGTACCCGTCGGCACTGGTCTCCCGCAAACTCGCCGATGCCACCGCAGCAGGCATCGCTTGCATCGCACCGGCAGGCGACACCGGCGGGCCGATCGCCTTCCCCGCATCGCTGCCCACCGTGTTCGCCGTAGGCGCCCTGGGGGCCTACGGCACCTACCCGCCCGACACCTCCCACGCCACCCACACAGGACCGCAGCTCACACCCGAAGGACTGTTCGCTGCCCCGTTCAGCTGCCACGGCCCCGGCATCGACGCAGCCGCCCCCGGCGTGGCGGTCCTGTCGTGCGCCCCGGAGGGCGGCTATACGGCCCTCGACGGCACAGGCACGGCCTCAGCCCACATTGCCGGCCTGGCCGCCCTCATTCTCGCCCACCACGAGGTCTTCCACGGCCAACTGCTGCCCCGCGGACCCGGCCGAGTACAGCACCTGTTCGACTTCATCGCCGCCAGCTGCCGCCCACTCGCCGCCCCCGGCACAGTGGAAGCCGTTCGCACCGGACGCGGCCTGCCCGACGCTCTCACGGCCCTCGGGCTGACAGCCGGCATGCAATTCGCTCCGGCCCTGACACCCTTCATCACCCCGAGGGGATCCTGTTCACCGGCAACGCCCGCCAGGCCATCGCGGCCACCCTCGCCTCCCTGGTACGGCCGGGTGGCCGTGTCGGCGTCGAA
>NZ_JBEXYL010000149.1:0-14125 GCF_040630895.1 Streptomyces sp. NPDC005728 | reverse complement strand
CGGATGCAGTACCGTCCCCGCCTCATCGAGGGCCTCATCGCCAAGACCGGACTGGACCTACAACCGCCGTAACCCCAGCCATTAAAGATCTCTAGACCTGCCCGATAGGGCCACGATCCATCGGCTCCTCGATGCAGTAGAGCCTGTCAAACGCAGCTCCCCTTATTCGACGCCTCTGGTGGTCGCCTCCAGGGCTGGCCTGCGGGGGCCGGGCGTAGGGGCACAAGAGGACGCGTTCGGCGAAGCGTCTGTGAACTCAGTCAATGATTGTCTTGGTAGAGTGGTTGGGTTACGGTAATGGCACCCCTGGCAGGCCCGTCCGAAAGTCGCCCCTCGCTCGGAGAATCACATGTCAGACCCCATCGACGCGCCCGTCACTCTGGCCGGGATCGCACGCATCGCGGGTGTTGGTCGAGCGGCGGTAAGCAACTGGCGGCGCCGCCACGACTCGTTCCCGACGCCGGTTGGCGGAACGGACACCAGCCCACTGTTCTCCCTCGCCGACGTCGAACGGTGGCTTTACGCCCACGGGAAGATCGAGCGGATCGGGCGGCGCGAGCGGCTGTGGCCGCACTATGAGGCGCTGGGAGATCGTGCGGTCATGGGCGCGGCGCTCGCGGAAGCCGGTCGCCGCCTTCTCGCCGCGGAAGGCGTGGACTGGGCCGTGCCCGAGCAGTGCTTCCGTTCGGAGGAGGCCGCCCGTGTGGTAGACAAGACGGTCGATGTCGCGCGCCACGAAGGGGGCCGCGAGATTTTCGACTTCCTGCTATCGCGCTGGCTCGATGCTCATGTGCGGCAGGTCAGCGCCACTCCCGCTCCACTCGCCCGGCTGATGGCAGACATTGCTGTGGCTGTCGGGGCCGGAGGGCCAGGGGGCGTGGATGCGGGGGCGACTGTCCTCGACCCCGCATGTGGCGTTGGTGGGCTGCTACTGGCCGCGGGTGAGGGTATGGAGGAGCGGGGAGTTGAGGCCAACTCCACGGCTCCGGCGCTCCTCGGGGTCGATCTCGACCCGGCACTTGCCGCGCTGGCGGCGGCCCGGCTTGGCTTCGCCCGCGCAGACGGGGGAGGGATGACTGCGGAGATCAAGGTAGGAGACTCGCTCCGCGCAGACCCGCACGGTGCCGTGCTGGCCGACGTAGTTCTGTGCAACCCCCCGTTCAACGCTCGCGACTGGGGTCATGAGGAACTGGCCACCGACCCCCGCTGGGTCTACGGCCTGCCACCGAGGACCGAGCCCGAACTCGCTTGGATCGAGCACGCGCTGGCACGCCTGGCACCCGACGGTGTGGCCGTACTCCTGTTGCCGCCGGCGGTGGCCTCCCGGCGTGCAGGCAGGCGCATCCGTGGGGCACTGCTGCGCACGGGCTCGCTGCGGGGAGTCGTCGCGCTGCCAGCCGGAGCCGCGCAACCGCACAGTGTCTCACTCCAGTTGTGGATCCTCCGGGCACCCGCGTCCGACGGCAGGACGGCTCTGGGTGAGCACCTGTTCCTGCTCGACGCGGCCACCTCGTCGGGCACGTTCCGGGGGGCGCAGGGTGTTGACTGGCCGCGGCTGAGCGGTCAGGTACTCGACGCAGTACAGGCACACTCCTGGTCTGGGGGCCAGCAGGCGGGAGCGGGCGAGCGGCTGCCCGAAAGGTGCATCACCGTCCCTGTGATGGACCTGCTCGACGAGCAGACGGATCTCACGCCCGCGCGCCACGTACCGGAGACGGCCATCGAGGCCCAGGGCAAGCACCATCAATCCTGGGGGCGTCTGGACGGCCTGCTCGACGAGGTGCGCGGTCACTCCCGTACCCTGGCGGCCATCGACCTATCGGCAGGCGGCGATGCCGCATCCACGGTTACGGTCTCGGATCTGGACCGCGCCCACGCGCTCAAGCTGCGGCACGGGCAGACGCTTCCCGGCGAGCTGCTGCACGGCGATGTGCTCCCGCCCGGTGCGGTACCAGCTCTGAGCGTTCCCGACCTGATCCAGGGAGGAGTGCCGGGCGGCTGGCTTACGGCGGCCGAGGTGGAGAAGGGTGTCGGAACCGGCTCGCTCACCATGGCCGAGCCCGGGGACGTCGTAGTGGTG
The DNA here is from genome assembly GCF_040630895.1 of Streptomyces sp. NPDC005728. Classification (NCBI taxonomy): domain Bacteria; kingdom Bacillati; phylum Actinomycetota; class Actinomycetes; order Kitasatosporales; family Streptomycetaceae; genus Streptomyces; species Streptomyces sp. NPDC005728. The sequence goes on along the minus strand of NZ_JBEXYL010000149.1, from coordinate 12,045 downwards.
GGTGTTGAACGGGCCTACCGCGTATGGGTCCAGGTGGACACGCCCCTGGTACTCGGGCCCCAGCTCTATGCGCTGCACCCGGATCCCGAACTCCTCGACCCCTGGTTCCTCGCGGGTTGCCTGCGAGCTCCGGCGAACGCTCGGCAGGCCGGCTCCCATACCTCCAGTTCGGCCCGCATCGACGTACGCAAATTGCAGGTACTCCAGTTCCCTCTGGCCCGACAGCGGCCGTACGCAGAGGCCTTCCGGGAACTGCTTGCACTTGAAGAGTCACTTCGGTCCGTTGCGGCGGTGGGTGAGGACCTCGTCCGGGGCCTCGGGGACGGGCTCGCGGCGGGAAGGCTGCACTGATCGCGCCGGTAAGCCTGCTGGCCCCGAGTCATCTAATCGAGTGCGGAGGGGCACCCACTCCAGATCGTCCGTCTACGCCTCGTAGCCCAGCTCGTCGAGCTCGATACCGACCTCGTGGCACCGCTCTGCCAGGACCTGGGCGCGAGAGCTGGTGACGTGGGGTAGCTCTTCGAGTACCAGGGCTCGCGCCGCTGCCGCAGGGAGCAGGTCGCCGAAGGGGATGCGGCACTCCGCAGCGCCGAGCGTGCCTTCCAGGTAGTCGGCCAAATGATTCGGACTCATGTTGCCCTCCGCCGGCAGGGCCAGATCCTCGTAGAGCGCGATTGCCTCCTTGCAACGCCCGGCGATGCGCATGCCGTTTGCGGCCACACGGAGGGCTGCCCGGACCTGTGGGTCGAAGGCGCCCCAGCCGCGGCGGGCGGCCGGCAGCAGCTCCACCAGCCTGTCCACCGCGCTCGCGGGTTCATCGACATCGATCTCGGTCTCGGCTTCGGCGGTGACCTCCTGAAACACCCGGCGACTGAGGAACCCGGAAGCGCGATGCCTCCTGTTTGGCCTGGCTACAGCCACCGGTGCCGCAGGTGCGGCGGGCAGATCGTACTCATCCGGCAGGCGCAACGGACGCGTAGGGTCCGGCTCCAGCCGAGGGGAAGGGGCGGCGTCACCCGGGCGGGGCGCGTATTTCCGGAGCACCTCCGCAACCGAGCGGGCGTCTTCCGGTCGGTCTTCCGGCTCCTTTGCCAGCAACTTCAGGACCAGTCTTTCCAGCTCTGCTGGGATGTGCCCGACGTGGCAGGTTGGCGGGAGCGGAGCGTCCTTGACGTGTTGATGCTTCAGTCCGTCCCCTGAGAACGGTGGGTGGCCCGTCAGCAGGTGGTAGAGAACGCAACCCAGCGCGTACAGGTCGGTCTTCGGAGTGATCTGGCGTTCCAGGATCTGCTCCGGGGCCTCATACCCCCTGCTGCCTACGGTGGAACCATGCTGGGTGTAATCCGTGACGCCGGGCCAGAGTGGCTTGGCGATGCCGAAGTCGATGAGGACGACCACACCGCTCTGGTCGATGATCAAGTTGTACGGCTTGAGGTCGCGGTGGACCACCGGAAGGTCGTGGGCACAGGCCAGCGCCTCGGCGATCTGGACCCCGATGGCCGCGGCGACCTCGATGGTGGGGGTGTACTGGTCCAGGAAGCGGTGCAGGGGTTTGCCGTCGACGAAGCGCATCACGAGGTAGGGCTCGGCTCCGTGGGATCCCTGGTCGTACAACTCGGGGATGCTCCTGTTGCGTAGACGTCCGAGAAGCGCGCCCTCGCGCCGGAAACGGCCACGCATCCGCCTCAGCTCGTCATGTGCTTCGTCTTCATTCAGTGAATCTAGAAGATCGTTCTTCGTGCGGAGGCACTTGACGGCCACCAGCCTCTCGTCCCGCAGGTCTTCCGCCTGCCAGACCACGGCCATGCCGCCGCTGCCAAGGTGCTTGCGCAGCTTGTACCGGCCGCCCAGCACGTCGTCCTTCTTCATGCCCGCCCCTTGCCTCTGAAGCGTCCCGCGTCAGTCACGAGGGGGCGTGACGGTGACGGGGTTTCCGGTTCCGCCGGATCGTTGCGTGGCGGATGCGCTCACTGTAAAGCGATCAGCGTAGATTTCATGCATGGACTGAGTTCACAGTCGCCATGTGTCATGCTGGAGTTGCCCGGAGCCCGGCGAGCCGCTCTCATTGGTGTCGCGTCGAGCTGCCCTGCCGTACGGCTTGGAGGACACCATGAGCAGCTGGCTGCGCCCCGCCGGAACCAGCGGTGACGTCAGGCTGGTGCGCACGAACCTCAGTGCGGCGCGGCTCGACCCTCGGGACTGCCCCACGAAGCGCAGCAGCGACGCTCGCCCGATGTTGATCTCAGATCCCGAACCGCCCGAACTCATCGAAAAATTCCAGGACTTCACTCTCAAGGTCTTTGTGGATGCGCTCGACCTGATTGAACACGAGGGCAAGGATCCGGAGTGGGTGATCGGAGAATTACGTCGCACGAACGGAACTTTCGGGCGCTACCGCCGTCGCACTGCGCACCCTCTGCTGCTGTCCTGGTCGGCTGCAGCAGTCAGACGTTATCTCGCGGCCCGGGTGGCTGATCAGCACATTCGCCGGATAGCCGACCTCCCGCTCACAGTCCCGGTCTGTGACACTTGGGTAGTTGGTAAGGACCCCGGGCCGGTCGACGCACGGGGCGCCGACACCTATGAGATGACCGCTTGGGGACGCCGCTACGCGGCCCTCGACGGCTCCACCAGAGAGCTGTGGCTGCTCACCTTCGGCGCCGCCAAGGACGATCGCCCCGAGGCGGAGAAGGCAGCAGCCGCCTACGTGGCGGCCCGGGGACGGCCGGCGGGCGGGGGCTGGCGGAAGCGGCACACTCCAGTTCCTTTCGACCAGCTCCCGCAGTACCGCACCAACCTGCCCACACAGGTCAGGGTCATCGAATTCGGCTGTGGAGATGGGAAGCACAAGGAACTGGTCGACTGGAACAGGCAGCAGGCGCGCCAGCACTTCACGGAGGAGGGGTGGCCCGCGCTCCTCCATGCTATCGACGGCATCGGGACCCACCCCGGAACCGGCTGTGTTGACTGCAAGGCGATGACCGGTTGCGACGCCCTCCCGCGCAGCCCGGAACTGCTGAGAATCAAGCCACTGAAACCCCGGCGGCCCCGGCGCAGCGTCTCGGTCACCGATCTGCGCGCCTACCGGGACTGCCCGGCGAAATACCACGCGACCCGGCAGCTCAAACTGCGCTCCTCGAAACCTGAGAGCCCGGAAGTGCGACGCGGCCGTGTAGTCGACGAGATCCTGAACCAACGGCACGGGGGTACGCCCTATAGGAGCTGCGGGGAGCTCCCCGGCCCTGCGGACCCGGCGTGCTGGGGCGCCGGTGGCCTCCACTTGAACGGTAAGGAGGCACTCGATGGCGCCGCCATGCTCGAACAGCACGCCTTCTACTGCCCGTTGGACGGCCTCGCCGCGGAGGAAGAGGTGCGTGTCCAGCACCAGGTGGTCTGCTACGACCCCGAACTCGATCTCGTCCTGATAGCCACCCCCGATCTGCTCCACACGCGCCGTGGGGGCTGGATCTGGCGGGAAACCAAGACCGCGAGCAGTTATCTCTATGAAGGGGAGTCGCTGTTGAAGCGCTACCCCCAGCTGGCTCTCGGCGTACTGATGTTGGCCGCCGGCGTCCTAGACGGTGACGTGGCGCGTTCCAGGGTGGAGCTCGAACTGCTGCACACGGGCGACGTGACCTTTGAGGAGCTTGACCCCTCCCGCCCGGGAAGCGTCGACGAAGCGAGAGAAGTGATCGCGCAACTAGCCCAGCCCTGGGCTCGGGATCAGGACTACCCGACCGAAACGGGCCGGCACTGCGGCAGCTGCGAAGCCCTCGAATGGTGCGACCCGGGTATCGAACATCTCGCCACGATGGAGCAGGAGCCCCGATGATCACCGCCTCTGATGCCCACACCGCCCGGCGCGGCGACTGGCTTGACTTCCCCGACGTACGCCTCGTCCGTACGCTGGCCGCCGCGGTGATCCAGCTCGCCGACCTCGGGCCGCTATCCTCCTTCAAACTGCCCTACCCGGCCGAAGCCCAGCGTGCCCTGGACCGGACCGTCCTCACCTGCCTACTCAGGGGCGTCGAGGAGACCCCCCGCAGCCTCCCGGAACTGCTCTTTTGGTGCCACAGCCGTCCCCTGGAGGACTGGCCTCTCGATCTGCCCCCGGATGCCTTCGGACCGGATGACTACCTGGTGGACCCCGAGGCGCTGGTCCCCACCCAGCTATGCCACGAGTGGTGGATCAGAGGCAAGGACGCCGGTGCCACACAATTCGACCGGGAGGTCATTCACACGGCGATGCGCCTGTGCCGCAAGGCGTCGTCCCCCGAGTCCTACGTAGCCTTCCGGAGGCTCCTGGTGGAACGCCCGGTACTCACCGGGGTGGAACGGTTCGAGACCGAGACCGACCTGTTCCTTACTCCCGTACAAGAACTCCTGGCTCAGTGCTACGCGGCGGTCCCGGCCTCCTACGAAAGTGCGGGCGCCTACGTCACCTGCGGTCGCTGCCAGACCCTGCTCACTCCGGTCGCGGGCGGCGCATCGTGGTGGTGCGAACGTGACCGGTGCCGCCGCCGAGGCGCGCCGCCGCACGGGCGGACCCTGGCCGGGGCGGATGCGGCTGGGCTGCTGCAACTCATGCGACCGCTCAGGCAATTCGTCACCAGCCCCGGGCGCGCGGAGGTCGAACTGGAGGCCAGACTGAACGCGCTCGGACTCGAAGTCCAGCTCTGGCCGGGCTTCGACGCCTACGACTTGCGCGTAACTTTTCCCGACGGGTACGTCTGGGCCATTGACGTCAAGGACTGGAAGCATCCCGGTCTGCTCGGCCGTTCCGCGAAACCCGTACGTCCGGAACCGCCCTACGACGAGTCGTGCTGGGTGGTCCCCCGAGAACAGGCCGAAGCCCATCGCGACTACCTCGGCACGTTCCGACGAAACCGGCCTGTCACGGCGGGGGGCCTGCCCCTGCTCACCGATGACCGGCTCGTCGCACTCGCCACCGCCCGGCTCCGAGGAGCGGGCGGCGCTCACCTGACGGACTCCGCACCGACGAACGGATCCCCTCGTGCGTAACGGCAGCGAGTGGTATCAGCCGCTGGCCAAAGCCCTGGAGCCCGTCTGGCCTCAGGAACATCAGGATGTGAATCCGTCCCTACTCTGCCAGGTGGAACTCGGCCTCTACTTGATGGAGAGCCTCGATCCGTCCCGCGACGCCCGAGGTGTCTACACCCTCCTCGGCGGCTACCCCTTCGCCGTGGCAGCGGGCCTCGTGACCACGTCGGCCCAGCGCGACCGGTTGGACGTGGCGCGCCACCTTCTGTGGAAGTTGCGCCGCCGCCGCATGTGGCACCAGTGCCTGGAGACGTATGCCCAATTGCCTGAACGGCTCCGCGGATACCGACTGCCCGAGGGGGGAGGGCCGGCGCGGCGGGTCGAGCCGACAGTCGCAGGCGACCGCTTCACCCGGTTCCAGCGTGCGCTGTCCAGGCTTCCGGACTTCGACCAGCGCTTGCTGCAGCCTGCCCCGGCAGGCCAGGCCCGGTTCACCGAGCGCCACCGGCCAGCCTCCGTGATCATCCCCGAGCAGTTGTGGTTTCCGTCGGCGACCGGCCATGACTTGAGCCGGGTCCCCGGCACTGCGGGCCGGCCCCTGGACATCCCGCTGGCCGAACTTGCCGAAACGGCACGCTGGATGGAGGAGACCGAGACCGCTCGTGGCCTCCCCTCCGGGAAATGGGTGCGACGCCTGGAGGACCTGCAGCTTGATGTCCTGTCCGTTGACGGGCTGCGCTTTGAGAAGGCGATTGCATTGCGCCTGGACCACCTGCTCCACCTGGTCGGCATGGTGGGCGCGGGGAAGAGCACCCTGATGAATCTCATCGCCGTCTGGGGCGCGCGCAAGGGGTTGCGTACCACTCTGGTTGTCGGTGACGTCGCCGAACAGCTCACCCTGGTCGGCCAGTTCCGGGACCTGGGGCTGAACGCCGCTCCTGTCATTGGCGGCACCACCCGCGAGCAGCACGCGTCCCGGCTGCACCGCCGACTCGCCGCACGCGGCCAAGCCTCCCTGCTCCAGCACGACGATCCGGCCTTCGACGACCTGAGCACGGTGTGCGTCCTCGACGCACAGCGCGGACTGGAAGCGGCCGAACCCCTGCGCTATGTCGACGCCCCCTGCACGGAACTGCGCCCAGTCAAGAAGCCCCGTCCGACCGCCGCCGAGGACATCTTGATACCCATGTACCAGCACGAAGAACCCGGGAGGCAGACAGACGAGGGCGCGGGGGCAACGGAACCTGAAGCTTCCCGGGCCGACCACGGCTGTCCGGTGTGGAGCGTCTGCCCCCGCCACGCCACCGACCGAGAGCTGGTCGATGCCCTGATCTGGGTGGCCAACCCGGCCAGCTTGCTGCAAAGCGCCGTTCCGAACCACCTAAACGCGGAACGTCTGAGGCACCTCGAACTCGCCTGCCTGCGGAGCGACATCGTCATCGTCGACGAGGCAGACCGCGTACAGATGCAGCTTGACACCGCCTTCGCCCCGTCCGCGACGCTGATCGTGCGTGGCCCGGAATCCTGGCTCGACCGGCTCGGCATTCACAAGATCGACGAATTGGCCCGGCAGGGCCGACTTCCGCTCTCAGCACGCGACGTCGAACGCTGGTCGGCGTCCCTGGACCTCGTGCACATCGCCGCCAACCGCCTATACCGCAGGCTGATCACCGAGGACGACCTCCGTGAATGGGCGGACATCGAATACTTCAGCGCCTGGACCCTCCAGGAGAAACTAATCAATGAGTGGTACCCCCGTCCGCGCGCCGATGGATCCCTCCCCGACGGGATCTCCTCCGACACCGAGGTGTACGACTCCGACGGCGAGTCCGACGGTCTCACCTCCACGCCACGCACCCCAGGCACGGAGGCGTGGGACGCACGCCGCAGCGAAGTGACCGAGGCTCTCGATGCCTTTCGCGACGACCCGCTCGGTGATCGTGGCCCGCACAGTGAACTCACCGACACCCTGATCCGCAGGGCCGGAGACCTCCTGCACAACCTCGACCAGACGGCGACAAGCCAGCGTGTCCGCTCCGTCCTCGACGTCCTGCTCACAGGGTCGCCCGTCATGGACGGTTCACTGGGTCAAGAGGCACCGGGGCCGGGGAAACCCGACCGGGACCCTGTGGACACCTGGGGGACCGAACCCTGGCTGGAACGGGCGACACGGCGCCTTGAGTTCACCCTGGTACTGGCCGCACTACATCAGCGCCTCGAACGCGTCACCTTTCTGTGGCCGCAGGCCGAGGCGGCCCTCCACCTGGACACAGCCGACAACGAGCTCTCCCGTCGGCCCCCCCTGGACTACGCACCGGTCGTGCCGGAAGCCCCCATGGGTAACGTCCTCGGATTCCAGTACCTGCCCGAAGACCCAGAGCGAGGGCCGGAAGGCGACGAACACCGCAGCGGCACCCTCCGCTTCTTCCGATGCGCCGGCGTCGGCCGGGAACTCCTGCTCAACCTTCCGACAGTGGGGGCCGATCCCGCTGCGGGCCGACCCGGAACCCACGTGCTGCTCATGTCGGGCACCAGCTGGGCCGGGACATCGACCCGCGCACACGTCATGGTCCCGGTCAAGGCAATCCTCAAACCCCACCAGGCCGCCGTCGACTCCATCCGGCAGACCCGCTTCAGCACGCTGTTCCTCTACGACGGAGAAGGAACCCCGCTTACCCTCTCCGGAGCCAAACTGGGCACCCGCGAACGGGTTCTGGCCCAGATGGTCACCCAACTCGGGAAGTCGGGCCCGGGCAGCACATCGCTCCTGGACCGGGAACTCCGGCAGATCGAGGACGGCGAACGCCGCCGGGCATTGCTCCTGGTCGGCAGCTACCACGACGCCAGGACCGCCGCCGATCTCCTTGAACGTATGCCGCGCTGGCGGGGAAAGGTCCGTGTCCTGGCCTCCGACAAGGCGGAGCTCGACCACACCGGCCCGGGCGACACGGCCACGGGCGACTTCACCGGTGCCTCCGCCGTACGCCGTGGTGACCTGGCTGCCTTCGCCAAGGACGAGGACGCCGAAGTCCTAGTTGCCCCCTTGATGGCAATCGAGCGCGGCCACAACATCCTCAACCAGAGCCACAAGGCCGCCTTCGGGACCGTGCTCTTCCTCGCCCGCCCCCACCCGCGCCCGGACGACCTCTCGCTGGCCGTCTTCGCCGTCAACGACTGGGTCACCAGGTTCGTCCGAGACCAGCCGGACCCCGAAGCGGGAACCTTTGGCAAGCTGGTGGCCGACACAGCGGACCTGGACGCCGCCGGGCTCGGCTTCCGCCTCGCGGCCCGTAAGGAATGGCGCCGTTTGCTCTCGCGGCGCTACATCTACTCCCGGCTCAACGACGCGGAGAAGACGTCCTTCGCCTGGGACCAGCTCGTCACCATCTGGCAGGTCATCGGCCGTCTGGTGCGAGGTGGAGTGCCCGCACGCGTTGTGTTTGTCGACGCGGCCTTCGCCCCCGCACTGGCCGAAGCCGGGGCGCCGCCCCCGGCGGCCACCCGGAGCGGACGCCGCCGCAACGACGACGGTCTGCTCATCAAGCTCCGTGACGTCCTCGCGCCCTACTTCGACGACGAGGCCGCACCCGAATCGTTTGCCGACCCCGCCGACCCCGCCCTGGTACGCACGCTCTACCACCCGCTCTTCGACGCCCTGTGCGGCCTGAGCGCCGGAAACTGACCCCCAAGAAACCGAAGGAGACCGTGGAGTCCCATGGCCGCCAAATATCGTGACACCAGCCGGGCTGCCTACCTTTTAGAACCCGACGCCGCCCCCTGGATCGCTCAATACCGCGCGCTGACCTTTCCCGAGCAGTGGCACTCGAGCATCCTGGAACTCTGCAACCTCGGACGTGACCCTAAAGCCGACCCATACCGCGTCGCGCCCGTCGCCCGCTTCAACGGGGTACTGCAAAGCCTTGCCCCCGATCTGATCGTCCGGGGACGCCCGCGCGATCCCCTCCAGCAAGCCGAGGACTTCTGGCTCTACGCTCCGCACGACGCCCCTCATCCTCTGCCTGGTGACACCCTTGACAGGCTCAATGGTTCCTGGCTCCAAGACATCCGCCCCGAGCCCGAGCACTATGGCGCCGTCCTGGACACGCACAGGGCGCTGCGCGCCTGCCCACCGCAGTGGCACGACGTCACCGTCGACCTCCTCGGCTGCCCCACGACTGACGGCGGAACGGCTGCCCCGCGCGACCGGCAGTACCAACTCGCAACCGACGCCCTGGCCCGGCGCATCCTCGCTCTCGGCCCTTACGAACACGGCGCCGGCAGTCTGCACTTCCGCGCCGTGCCGCGTGGACCGCGCCAGCAAGGAGCGGAGCTCCTCTCGCAGCCCCTCTCCCACGTGGTCAAGGGGCGTGAGTGGTGGTTTTCCATTGTGATCAACATTTCGCTGCACACTGTCCCCTTCGACCCACGACCCCGTCTCCACCTGCACACCGGGGTACGCCGCTGGGCGACTCGCCTCGACGCGAGGAAGCAGCGGCTTCGTCTGCCGTACGGCCGCGACACCTCCGTCTACCTGCTGCCGGGCATCCCCTGGCTCCCCGGTACACCCACCAGCGACCGCTACGCGGTGGCGCGTCTAACCTGGGACCGCGGCACTCAGGGCTACGCCTGGAAGAACAACGGACCCGCTCAGATCCTCGGCAGACTGGCGCTCAACCGCCCCTTTCCCGACCCGGCCAGCCTGCTCACCGAACCTGTGGAGTGGATCGGCGACGGGGACGGCACCCGCGCCTCGGTAGTTCACAGCACACATATGGGTGCTCATGGCATCGGTGCCGGCCTCATGTCGCACCAACGTTCACAGATCGTTGAATGGGCCGAACGGGCGTTGCCCGAGCAGATGCGTCGGGTCCTGTCGCTCAGCCGGGCGCGCGTCGGCGGCAGTGCCCCCGCCAACGCCCGGCCCAAGCCCAAAGCAGCAGAGAAGGCCGCTGAGGTGGAACGTGAAGCCCTCGCCCGCCGAACCGCACTCGCGGTAGCAGCCAGGATCAACGGGGGACACGACCCCGTCGAGGCGGTCGAGGGGACGGGAGACTCGGGCCTCGTCGAAGCGCGACTGCTCTGGCAGAGCCCTTCGTTCCGGGATGCGGCCATCGGGGCTCTCGCCGATGTCCTTGGGTTGGACGGTGACGGGGGCCGACCGGAGCCCACCACAGCCGAGGAGATGTACGAGCGGGCCGCGCCCGGAAGCCCGGTCATCCTCGAATGGAAGTCCCCGGAACTCACCCTCCGCCTACGCTGCCTGCGCGCCACCGGCGGAATCACAGACACGCTGGGCATTGACCCCCAAGCGCGGCCAAGGGCCAAGGCCCTGGAGGCAGGCATCAACGCTCGGCGCAAGGCGGCCGAGGCGTTTCTTACCGCGGACGGAGCTGACCCGCTGCACCCTGGCTTCGCACTTGTGGAGATCGACCGCCGCCAAGACTTCGCCCATGGACTGGACGACCCCAAGTACGCGCTCCGACTGGGCTGCGCGGACGCGGGCGTACTCACACAGTTCGCGCTCGTCCCCAAGAAGGCCAAGGGGCACAACACCGAGAAGAACCTCTTGCACCGGGTCCATTCGGGATGGGAGGACGCCCTGCGCCAGTACGGCGTTCGAGTCCTACCCGAGCACACGCTCGGCGAGGCGCTTCCCGAGGACCTGCGCTACGTCGCCACCTACATGGTCAAGCGACGTAAGGACGGCCCCACACGGCTTCCCCGCCACACCCCGGTTGCCGTCATGGTCACGCCGCTCGCACCGGGCAGCGGCCTGGCCGCGGTCGCCGGCTGGGACGAACGGACGGGGCGCTGGATCCCCTACCCTCACTTCCTGCTCGGCCTGGTCAAGACAGCCGAAATCCCGGGAGTGGACGAACCCACGGAGACCGTGACCGGGACCGCCAGGGACACCGAAGCCGCCATGGTCGTACCCCGGCAGCGTTCGCCCTACCGCGCCTGGCAGCAGAACATGGACGAGCAGCGCAGGGCCACCGCACGCTACCTCCAGAAGATGGTCCGCTCTCTGCGCGGCCGGTCCACCATCCTGCTGACCCACTCTCAGAACAGCCGGTTGCACTGGCCCTGGCTCCAAGATGGCCGAGCTGAACGAGACCTGATCAAGACCGGGCACGCGCAGCCAGTAGGACTTGACCTCGACCTCCGGTTGATCCGCGTACGTACCGCAGCAGGTCGGGAGACTCCCCAGTGGTGGGGTAACGCCGCTCCTGGCGAGGTCAATGGCTTGCCCCAGGGGCTGTGGGTGGAAGACGAAGACGCAGGCCGATCCTCAGGGAGGATCTTCTACAGCACCACTCCCAAGGCGGGTACCTTTCGGGACTCTGCCGTCGAGGCCGACAAGATCGCTCCCCGCCCTCTCAGGCAGGGCCCCAACAAGGGCAAACCCACCATCGACACGCACATTCCCGCCTGGAACCCTGGGCTCGTGGAAATTGCGGTCCTGGGCTGCCACCCAGATGCTGGCGACGCACCCGAAGCCCTCGCCCTCGCAGTGCATCAGCTTCGCCAAGCTCCCGACTACCTGGACGCACTCTCACTGCCGCTACCCCTGCACTTGGCGAGCCTCGCCCAGCACTACGTACTGCCGACGGTCGCCGAGGGAGAAGGTGAGGTGGAGGGGACCTTTCTGGAAGAGTCGGTTGCTGACGAGGCAGAGAGCACGACCGATGGGCATCGCGTAGTCGCGGCGCTGGGAGTGATCGCGGAAAATGCGGACACTGAACCGGCAGACGTGGATCCAGAATGTGCGGAGGATCCAGGTCTTGAGCAAGCCCCTGAGGACGAGCAGCTCGCGCTGTTCTCCTGAGGGAGCGGGCGGAGCCGGAATGAGAGGATCGCGCGGCTGCTCGGCGGCCTGCCGAGTCGGGCGATGCTGCGAAGGCGGCGGTCGCCCGCGTTCTGGCAGGCCGAGGCCACTCAGCGCAGTACGGCCGCCAGCAGATCGGTCCCCAGCGCTGTCAGATCGGGCAGATTGAGGGTGTAACGGACGTAGCGGCCGTGCCGCCGGGCCGTGAGCAGGCCCGC